>JBHIEQ010000007.1:0-20624 GCA_046760725.1 Gemmatimonadales bacterium | reverse complement strand
CTCGAAAGCCTTGCGCAGATCCGAGATACGCGGCTTCATCGGGCGCAGCTGCTGGAGCATCTGGTCGGCCGTCGCGGGCGAGATCCCGCGACCCACCGTGAGCGCCTCTATCGCCCGGTCGATCATCTCCTCTTCTTGATCCACCAGCTCGCACGATTCCGTCTCCAGCACTCGCTGGTCGAATTCGAAGACCTGAAACATCAACGAGAAACCGATGAAAAAATTCGCCGGCGCCGTGAGGCGCTGCATTACGTCGTTGGCCAGAGCCTTCTCGAGCAGCCGCAGGGCAAGCGGAAACTCTATGCGATGCTGCGCGAGCTCCGCCGCGGGCTGGTAGTAGAGCACGGCCGACTGCATCAACAGCGCGGTGTCTTGCGATCGCGCCGTGATCGTGTCCAGCAGCGCCTCACCCCAAGACAGCCGGGCGGTGTCCAGCGGCACCGCCGTATCGATGGCCACGCCGTCTATCACGAGCTGGGCCAGCGCGTAGCGCGTGCGCTGGTCTTCGGGATCGAACCCGAGGAGCTTGCTGTACAGCACCATCAGCGAGTCGTTGTACGCGGCCGCCGAGTCAGCGAGCCACTCCGGCGAGTTCATGGCCCCGCTCGTGTCCTGAGCAGCGGCCTCCGCGGCAGCGGAGAGGGCCTCCGCCCTGTTCCGCACCGCCCCGGTGAGGACGCGCCAGTAGCCCACGTTGTCGGGAAGGTGCTTCGTGGCTTCCCCCGACCATCGGAGTACGGCTGATCTGTCCCCCAACTCTTGCGCGGCACCCAGGACCTGGGCGTAAAAGACCGTGTCCCGGGCCAGGCTGGTGTCCAGATCGAACTGAGCCGTCAACGCGTCCAGCGCGCAGTCCCATATCGCTCCCTCTGCACACGCTCGCGCCTTGAGCTGAAGGAACTCGAGGTCGTCGGGGTTGCGCGCGAGCCACTCGTCGGCGAGCTGTTCACCCTGTTCGTACTCTCGCACCATGATATAGCCGGCCAGGATGCCGCGCCATCGGTCGCGATCGTCGGGGTTGAGCCTGGCCAATACGCGGAACGCCTCGAGCGCGCCGAGCGAGTCACCCTGGGCCTGGCGCAACCTTCCGAGCCGCTCCCAAGCCCGCTGGGAGAGAGAGTCCCCCTGCACCGCGCGCTCGTACATCACGATCTGGCTGTCAACGGGCTGCCCCTCCGCCTCCATCGCCACGGCAGCGCACATCGCCGTGGATGGATGGTTGCGGTACATCTCGAACGCACGCTGCGCCCGGGCCAGCGCGTTGCGATACTCGCCGCGATCACGCCGCTCGATGCATTCCCGCGCGTACTCCGAAGCGCGGATCTGGTTGTTGAGCGTGTCCACCACGGCCTCTGCAAAGCGGCGCGGCGGATCTCCGGCTGCACCCCGTGCGGTTGACCAGCCCGAGAGGCCGGACCGCTTCAAATCCACCAGGCGCATGCGCAGAGTGGGTGTTTGGTCCGTTAGATGCAGCCAGCTCGCGATGAACGCATCCGACTGCATAGCGTTTGCGAGCCTCTCGCCGTCCTCCGGCTGCAGAATCGTGCCGCAGCCGAACCCGGACTCCGCCAGCATCTTGCAGATCTCGTCTGTCTCGAGCACGCGCAGCTTGTAGCGAAATCTGGTGGCCATGCGTCTGCGCACCTGATCCGCGAGCTCCACGGCGTATGCAGATTCGCCCGGCTCGGCCGGCAGCGGTACCAAGAAGAGAACCCGCTCCTCGTCGCTTCTGCGTCCTTGTGCGCCGGCCGCGCGCGGTATGAGTCCGATCAGAAGCGCTCCGGCAACGAGCGCTATCGACCAGTCAGCTGCGTACCTCCAACTCCACTGTGCCACGAAACATCCTCCAGTGTCGTTATACCCCGTGCCGCGCGGAGTGATGCCTTCCCCGAGTGGGCGAAGAGGGATTCGAACCCCCGACTTCCTGCTTGTAAGGCAGGCGCTCTAGACCAGCTGAGCTATTCGCCCCAACGATCACCGCTCAGAGCGCAAGGCCCAGTGGAAACAACACACAGTACCCCAATACCAGAAGCACCGGCGCCACCGTGGTATCTCCTCCCGCGAGCAGCACATACCCGAGGGTCAGTGACGCCACCGCCCCGCCCAGCAGCGCCAGGTTGCGCGCTCGAAACTGCAGCCGGGCCGGGGACTGCACCCTCTTCGACATAGACACCGAGCTTAACCGCGGGTTCCAAAAGCGTCAAGCAGCCTGCATTTACAGCTCTTCAGATATGACCCACCCGTCGTTCAGTGCAGCCCGCCGAGCTCGGTCGCGCCTGCGACGCCAGAACCATAGCGCCATGAGCGCCGTTCCCACCAGACCCCAGAAGACCGCGAATGAGCTGAAGAACAGCAGCCACCCATAGCGTCTCTTGAGATCCCGTCGCCACCGGTCTTCGAACTGCCCCAACGTGATGCGATAGCCCTGCCGTAGGGCGCCGTCGAAATCTACCGTATGCTCGAGCGCCGATAGCAGGGGTTCCAACCCCCGATCCCCGCCCAGGCGGTCCAACAGCAGAACTGCCGTAGTGGACAGTGCGTAGGCAGCCTCCGCCCTCGCGGGGCCCTGCGCAACCAGGTACCTGTCGAGCTCTTCCAGAGAGGGCACCGCACCGCGCAAGAGCGCCCAGTTCACTCGCAGGGCGTCCACGCGGTCCCACTCGCCGGCGGCCCAAGCTGCGTATCCTTCGTCGAACCACCGGGGCACGTAGCGCACGCGGCTGTGCAGGGCCAGGTGGGCCAGCTCGTGCCGCAAGACCCGCATCGGGTTGCCGGCCGATAGATCGATCACAACGGTATTGCCGCCGGGAAACGCCGCGGCAGCCCCCCACTCCGGCAGTCGCCCCCGCGTCAGCGAGTCGAACAGCTCTTCGCTCGGCGCGAGCAGGATTCGGATCGGGCGGTTCGACACATCGGGGATTCCCGGCCACGGTCCCGCACGATCGGCCAACTCCGCCAGCGCGGTGGCAGCTGCACCATCGCCGCTCCAGTAATAGGCAGTCACCCGTCCGACCGTCACGGCCGCCGGGTACTGCGCGGACAGTGACGCGAGGAAGAGCCAGGCTAGCGTGGCGGCTCCTGGCCCCGGGCGACCAGGTCGAGCATCTCCCTACAACGCTTGCCCCAAGGGTTGAACTTGTTCGCTTTGTAGCCGTCCTCCCACGCCTGCTTGGCCCTCTCCGGCTCCTCCCCAAACCAGAATGCGCGACCCAGCTCGTAGTACGCCTCGATCAGATTCGGGCCCAGCTTCAGTGTCTTCTCGAGAAAGGTCTGGGCATCCTCGAACATCTCGCGTTCCATATAGACCAGTCCGAGGTAGAAGTGCGCGTACAACGTCGCCTTGGCATCGTTGTCGAGGCGTATCGCCTTCGACAGGTGCTCGATGGCCTCGCCGAAGATCTTCTTTTTCAGACAGATGTACCCGACGTTGATGCGAGCGAGCGAGTTAGCGGGCTCCTTGGTCAGCACCTGCTGGAAGGTGCCCAGTGCCGCATCGTAATCCTCGTTGAGCATCTGCGCCCAGCCGAGCATGGCTTCGCCTTCCGTTTGCCCGGGAGAGAGGGTGAGAGCCTTCTGTAGGGCCTGGATCGCCCCCGGGTAGTCACCCAGAGATATGAGGCTCCACCCCTTCTGGATGAACGTTGACGCTCCGATGTGATCGGCATGCAGCGTGGGCGCGCTGCTCGAAAACTCCGGCGCTTGATCGCCGCTCTGTTCCTGCGCCAACCTCTTGTACTTGTCGACGAGGACGCGAATGTCCTCTTTCAACTCTGAGAGATCAGCGATCGCTTGATCCACAGATTTGAACAGCGTGATGATCTCACGCTTGACCGCCTCACGCTCGTCACCCGTCTGCACGGCCTCCAGCCGCTGCAAGATCCCGTCGTACGAGGCACGATATGCTGTCGCCACCGATTCACTCATGACACAGCTCCACACCGGTGATCACGATACGGCGCTCATGGTGTCGAGATTCGTGCGCGCCAGTTCGTGTTGGGGATTCAACTCGATCGTCTTGTTCCAGAACTCCGTGGCCGCCTCGCGATCCAGTCGTCTATACGCGATGTTCCCCAGCTTGAAGTAAACGTCGTCCCCGAGGTTTGGCTGCTGCTTCACGGCCCGCCGATAAGCCTCCCACGCTTCATCGTAGCGCCCCGCACGGTAGTACAAGTCACCGAGGTTCTTCGAAAGATGGGGAAGCGAGGGATCCACGGCCAGCGCAGCGCCGAGCGTCTCTTCCGCCCCCTCGGTGTCACCCAAGATCTCCAGGAGAACCGCCAGGTTGTTGCGCAACACAACGTGGTCGGGGTAACGGTCGATCCCTTCCCGCAACACCTTCTCGGCATCGGGATAGCGCTCCAACGCGGCGGCGGCCAGCGAGCGTGCCCAATACCACAGCGGTCCAGGTGGCCCTGCACCGCTCACCTCGAACGCCCGATCCAGCCTCCCGATCGCCACATCGTAATCGCCTCGGTGCAGCGCCGCGATTCCCCATCCCATCAGGATCCGCGGATCATTCGGCGATTTGGCCACGGCCTCCGCGTACAAGTCCTCAGCCTCGTCGAAGCTGCCCGATCTCTCGTACGAGAGCGCCAGATTGTAAAGGATCGTGGGTCTGTTTCCACCGCACTCACGCGCCCGCGTGAACCGCTGCACCGCCTCTTCCCACTGCGAGCGTCTCGCCGCTATCAAGCCGAGATAGAAGTGAGCGCTGCCGTCGCTGGGGCGAATGTCCACGACCCGGCGGAACTCGCGCGTCGCTTCGTCGTACATTCCCGTGCGGTAGAAGGCGACTCCCAAGTTGCGGTGCTCCTCCACACGCCCCTCCTCACCTTCCACCGCCTTGGGCGCCTCCGAACGACCGGTACGGTGGAGGAAGCCCGCCGTGATCAGCCCATAGAGCACCTTGCCAACCTCGAACTCACCGAGGCCCGATTCCTCGACGACTGCCCTGACGTCCCGCCTACCATCGAGCAGAGCGATCACCCTCTCCTGTTCGTCGCTGAACGTCGCCTCGGAGCTGTCCAGGCGTCCGCGGTCCAGAGTGAAGATCAGATCGAACGACGGTACCTTCTTTTCGATCAGAGTCCACTCATCCACTCGACGGGCACCCTCGAGCAGCAATGACCCGGGACTGATCGAGACGAGGAAGTCCTGAGCCTCAGGACGTGCATCGCTCTCGAAGGTGAAGGTTCCGCTGGCCCAGGTGAACAGAAAGTAGATCGCCTCTTCGATCTGCACGCGCATGTAGCGTTCGAGACTCTCACGCGAAATCGCTCCGCTCTCGACGAGAAGCTCGCCCAAGCGCTTGTCACGGTGGTGCGCCTGCACCTCGATGGCGGCGTCGAGCTGCTGCTGCGTGATCTCGCCGTTCTTGACCAGCAGATCGCCCAGCCGGTCCCGCCGGTTGACGATGGCCGAGTAGCATATCCTACCCTGGTCGAAGTAGATGTAGCCGAGATTGCTCCGATCACTGATCGTGAGACAGCCGGTCTTCTGGCCGAGTGCCAATAGCTGCAGCACGTCCGGCAGCGAGGCCTCCTGCAGGCTCCCCTTGATCGCCATCAGGCGAGCTCCTCGATCACGCGCTCCGCGGGATCCGGCCAGTACCACACTGTCTTCTCCCGACTCTTGACCCCACCGACGGGAGACACCAGGATGCCGCTCGTGCGCACGGCCACCGACGAACGGCGGCGCGCCGGCACGGCTCCCTCGATCATGTCGCGCGCGAGCGCCGCATCGGGCATTACGCCCTTGGCCTCCGCCGCGCTAACCAACCGCTGAACCAGGCCCAGGACAGCTCGAACCGAGTCCGCCGGACGTGCAGCCAGGTAGTCGGCCAGCTCCTCCTCCGCCGCGCCGACCCGTTCCTCGAGTTTCTTGATCACAATCGCGCGGCGTAGCTCGCGATCGGGCGGCATGATCTCGGCTACCAAGCCTCCCTCGAATCTCGATACGAGGCGCTCCTCCAGACCACCCACGGCCGCGGGCAGCGCGTTAAGGGTCAATACGAGCTGGCGGTTCGCCTCGAGGAGTGCGTTGTACAGGTGGAACAGCTCCTCCTGCGCTCGGTCATCACCTGCCAGCAGGTGCACGTCGTCCAGCAGAAACGCACCCACGCGACGGTAGTGGGACCTCCATATGGCGATCTTGCTGGCGGACGCCGCCTGCGCAATCTCCTCGAGGAACTGCTGCGCAGAGAGACAGGCCACGACCGCGGTGGAAGTAGCTGCTAGACCGTGGCCCACCGCGTGCATCAAGTGTGTCTTGCCCACCCCGGTCGGCCCTACCAGCACGAGCGGATTGTAGCGCACCGCCGGTTGCTCGACGACCGCCCGGGCCGCCCGCACCGCTACCCGGTTGACCTCGCCCTCAACCAACCCCTCCATCGTCCAGGCCGGCGACGGACCAGGCGGCGGAGAGATGTCGTGCGTCGCCTCCTCCACCAGACTCTTCGCGTCGTCAACCCGATCGGGGTCGTAGAACGCGGGATCTTCGGCCCGATCCGGATCGATCGCCCTCATCGTCGCTTGGAGATGTTTCAGAACCTCGACGCCACGCTCGTAATCACGGATCGCGTGCTCGGAGGGAACGTCCTCCTGGAGCAGTGCCTCCAGCCGGGCCGTCCGGTACCCCTCCCCTTCCCACCGCATGATCGCCTCACCTATCGTAGAACGCCACGCGTCGATCTGCTGCTGCACCGTGCTGCTTACGTCCATAAGGAAGTCCGCGAACTCGTCCTTCGCGGACTCGGGCTCCGCAGCCTCAACCTCACGCACCGCCTTGACGGGCCGGGTGGGCCGCAGCTGTCCCTGCCCCTCGAGGACGCTCCGAGCAGACCCCGCCGTGAGCGGCTCCTCGCTTACGGCCTGGAAGGCGACCAGGCGATTCAGCAGACCCATCAACTCCCGCACGTTCGCCACGTCCACCTGTGCCGCGGCCTCCAGCACCTCGTCACCCAGAGCCGCGTTCCGCTCGACTGCGGCATGCATCAGAATGCTGCGTCGCGTCTCCAAGTCTGGGGGACCCACATCGACGACCAGCCCTCCGTCGAAATGCTCCACGAGACCCGCGTGGAGATCCTCTATCTCGTCGGGCGGCCGGTCAGTTGCGAATACCAGCTGCCGGCCGCGCGCATGCAGATCCTTCGTTATCCGCTGCAACTCGATCTGCAGATCGGTCCGGTGGGCGAGGAACTGCAGGTCATCCACCAACAGGACTGTCACTTCGGCGAAACGTCGCCGAAAGGCGTCCGTCTGGCCCGCAGCCGCAGCCGCATTGAATCCCTCGGCGAACTCGTCCAGCGTCACGTACTCCACCGTCACGTCCGGGGCCAGATTCCGCGCCTTCTGCCCTATCGCCATCAACAAATGCGTCTTGCCAAGCCCCGAGCCGCCGTGGATCAGTAGCGGGTTGTAAGTAGCACCGGGCGACTCCGCCACAGCGCGCGCCGCCGTCGCCGCAAGCCTGTTGGCCGGACCCACGACGAAGCTGTCAAAGCTGAACCTGGGATTCAGGTCGACAGTCACTCAGGAGCCTCCCGGCTCAGGCGCCGCAGAACGAGCTCCGATATCCCCTTCAGGGTCTCGAAAACGCCGTCCCCGCTCAACGCGTCCGCCGGGAAACTCGGCACGCCCCGGAAATTGAGCGCGTCGTCAAGCTCGGGGGGAGTGAGAATCAGATCCTGCGGCAGATCCTGCTTGTTGTACTGCAACACGAGTGGCAGATCACGTACGTCGACCGATTGCTCCACGAGATTGGCCTGCAAGTTCTGCAGACTCTCGATGTTCTCGTCGAGTTGCCGGGCTTGGCTGTCGGCCACGAATACCACGCCGTCGGCTCCTTGTAGTACCAGCTTGCGAGTAGCGTCATAATAGACCTGCCCGGGAACCGTATAGAGCTGGAAGCGCGTGGTGAATCCCGAAATGGATCCCAGGTCGATGGGAAGAAAGTCGAAGAACAGCGTCCGGTCCGTCTGCGTAGCGAGGGACACCATGCGCCCACGACGGTCGACAGGGACCCGCCCGTATATGTACTGGAGGTTGGTCGTCTTGCCGGACCTACCGGGTCCGTAATAGACGATCTTGCAAGTTATCTCCCGGTTGGAGAAGCTGACTAGCGACACGTATCAACGTCCAAACAAAGAAGAAAGACTTTGGTTCAGCTCCCGCTCAAAGTCGGCGGCCAGCACGGGCTTATGCTCTTCCGGTACGGGGCACGCCGCCACCAGCTCAGCGGCCAACTCCTCGAAGAAGAGCTGCACCAACCCCACGGAAGAGTCCGAGCCGTACACGACGAGCGCCAACAGCCGTCCGCGGGGGCTATCGAAGCCCCCAAGGAAGATGCCGTGACGGACACCCTGGTGGTTGAGCGAGGAGAACTCGTGCTCCTCCATCATCCGCGCCATCTCACCGCTGGAGGAGAATATCGCCGCCCCCAATGCCGCGGCCGCCATGACGTCCACGGCACGGGTGAACCCGTGCTGGGCCAGCACCTGGCCGGCGGGCGTCATCAGCAGGACAAGCCGGGCACCAGACTCCGTCACGAAGCGCTCCATAGGCGCCAGGGTCCAGAACTCCACCGCTCTCGTGGTCCTCACCGGCTCACCGCATCAGCCGCGCGCAACATCTCCAGTCGCACCAGCCCCACGTTCACATCGGCGTCCGCAATCGTCACGACCAACACTCCATCTGGCGCGGGCACCACGATCAACGTGCCCCGATCCGCCTGCAAGTGCAAAAACTCGGGAGCGCCCGCCCCCGTCCTCTCCGAGGTCCTTCGCAAGCGTGCGTAGAGACTCGCGGCCAGCGCGGCAACCGCGTTGCCCCTCACACCCTCCATGAGAGCCTCCGCTATGACCAGCCCGTCGTCGCCAGCCACCAGCATGCTGCCGCGCACGCCACGCACGCGGGTCACCGTGTCTAGCGCCTGCCTGAAACGAAGCGTCACAGGTGCAGGGCGTCCAACCAGTCGCGGGCCACGCCGATCGCCTGGTCTGCCAACATCGCCAGCCGGCCAGCGGGCACGGTTCGATCGCGCATTATGAGAAGCAGCGTCTCCTCTGTGGCGCGCGTCACATAGACGTTGCCCGACGCCCCCTCCGCCACTATCCAGCGCCACTCGGCCAGGTCGAGCATCCGCGCGGTTCGTTCCGCCTCCTCCGCGGCACCCGCAAGGTAAGCGGCCGCCTCGTCGGTCCCTTCGACACCCACCCCTTCCACCGACCCTCCGAGCCCCCGCCCCCGCCCGTCCACCAGTACCATGTTGCGGCCCGCGCCCTCCAAGCCTGCGAACACCGCCTCAGATTGCGCTCGAGCCTCGGCCTCCACCTCGTCAACCGCCTTCCTCACAGTGCGCAGTGCACGAACCGTGCTGGGATCCGTCGGATCTCGCGCCAGGGCGAGCTCCAGATGCTCGAGGGCTTCCTCGAGTCTGCCCTGCCTGAAGCTCAGAAAACCCAGCCCCCTGTGTGCGCCCGCATGCCGCGGATCGCGGTCCAGCACCCCCATCCACACTTGCCAAGCCTTGTCGAACTCCCCTTGGTCGACGAGCACCCGAGCATAGAGATCGTGCCCCTCCACCAGATCGGGATGATGATTCAGACCGTGGAGGATCACCTTCACCGCGCGTTCACGCTCCCCCGCCCGGCGCAACGCCTCACCCAGCTCCAGGAACGCCAAGCTGTCGGGATCCCGCGCCACCGCATCGGTGAGCTGCCCGATCTCGCTACCCATACGCGCCGTGCAGCAGGAGATCGAGCGTCCTGGCCGCGGCTATCGCCTCCTTCACCTGAGCCACCTCATCGGGTTCGAGTTCACCATGCTCTCCGATCGTGAGCCACCTCTCCCACCACTCCATGGCTCCTCTGTAACGACCCTGCAGAGCCAGCGCGTCACCCAGAAGCCGATGTGCCGGCCACAACAAGGCATCGAGCCTCAAAGCGCGACGCAAATGGTCCTCAGCCTCCCTCGGGCGACCCGCCACGAGCTCGACCTGCCCCAAGACCACGTGAGCCGCTGCCACGTGGGGGTTCGCCGACCTCACCGACTCCGCCCACCGCCGTGCTGCATCGAGGTCGCCTCGCTCCAGCGCATCATCAGCGCACTGCAACGCTTCGTCGAGATCGGGTTCAGCCTGCGTGCCCCGGCCATTCCCACGCCGCGGCATTTCTATCGCCACCAGCCCCGCAGTGGCCAGCCCGAATACGGTCTTGGCCACCTCGAACTCCGCACAGTCGAGCTCCGCCGCGATTGCGCGCAGGTCGCGCTCGCCGTCGATCGCCGCCAAAACCTCCCACTCACGCGGCAAGAGGTCCACCTGGCCCGGCCGTTCGTCAGTCGGCGGCGCGATTCGGGGCACCACCCCCAAGTCGGGAATGCTGCGCTCGATCCGTGACCACTCATCTACGCGCCGCGCTCCTTCCATGAGTAGCGACTCCGTGGCGATGCGGACGGAGGCTTCGCCACTCTCTACCCCCACCGCCCCCTCCGCCCCCTCCGTGAACGAGAAGTGACCGTCCCGCCAACTCAAGAGCTCGAAGACGACCTGTTCCACCTGGGACCGGACCTGGTGCTCGAGCTCGCGCTGCGTGAGCGCCCCGATCGTCACCAGTATCTCGCCCAACCTCCGATCGTCACCCGCCTCCTGCATGTCCCTCGCCCGGTCGAGATCTGCCTCACGAATCTTCCCGTCCTTGAGCAGTACGGCGCCCAGCGGGTGGGGGTTCGACTCGATCTCGGCGTACACCACAGCCCCGTCGCTGAAGTGAACCCTGCCCCGGTTGCGCCTCAGCTCGGACACAACGGTCAACACACCCGTCTTCCGGGAGCGATCCTGGAGCTGAAACACGTCGGGCACCCCGAGCTCCCTGAGCGGCCACGGCCTAGGCTGCCTCCGTCTGGAAGATACGTTGCAGATCGCGGGCCGTACGCGCGTGCGTCATCGCCCGCTGGGCAAGAGGCCCTCCGGGGTCGAGCCGCACTACTTCCTCCCAGTGTCGCACGGCGTCACCGTAACGCTTTTGCCGCGCCAGCACGACTCCAGCGAAGAAATGCGCCCCGACGTGACGCTGGTCGTGAGCGAGGAGCCGGTCGAACGCCTCCCCAGCCTCCCGGATCCGACCGTCGTCCAGAAGTGCCCTGCCCAGCGCCAGAAGAGCGTCGAGGTCCGCGGGGTTGGCAGCGAGAACATCGACCAGCAGATCCACCGCGGCGCGCGGCTGCCCACGGCGACGGTGCAGGTCCGCGAGGGCCACCGCTGCGCCGGTCACAGTGGGCGCCGTCCTCAGAGCGGCGCGGTACTGAGCTTCCGCGGCTCCCCACTCTTCTCGCGCCACGTAAACGGCCGCTAATCCAAGCCGCGCATCCAGAAAGTCGGGGTTCAAGTCCAGCGCTGCGCGATACGCCCCGCTCGCGGTCTCGTAGTCGCCCATCTTCACCGCGATCGCACCCTCCAGTCTCAACAGGTCCGCCCGATGCGGGGCCCTCTGGCGCGCTCTGCGCAGTGCCTCCAGCGCACCTGCCGCATCGTCTCTCGCGAGCAGTGCCTCCGCCAACGCCAGCTGAGCGTCGGGCTCCGCAGGGTGTTGAGCGGTCAGACGCGAAGCGATCTCCAGCGCTTCTGTGGCGCGGCTGAGGCGGATCAGCTCGCGGATCTCCGCGCACCTGAGCGCGAGCCGTTCGGGCGCCATGGCGATCGCAGCACGATATCGCTCCAGGGCCTCTCCGTGGAGGCCGCGGGCTGCGAGGACGTCTCCCATGAGAGCGTTCGCTTCCACTGCGCTGGCACCGCGACTGAGGGCCCTCGTCGCTTCGGCCGTCGCGAGCTCCAGAAAGCCCTTCGTCAGGTAGTCCCGCGCCAGCTCGAGCGCCGCAGCCTCGGGACGCTCGGGCGTACGCGGGGGAATCTCCGTCAGCCGTACAAACAGCTCATCGAGCTCCCCCGGTTCGACGGCGAAGCCCTCGCGCTCCAGGTTGCCGGTCACGTCGGCCGTGATCTCGGAGACGAGCGCGCCAGCTGGGTCCCTCCTGGCGACATCTATCAGCAGCCGGAAGCGTTGCGGAACGTAGTAGGGATCGATCCGCTGAGCCTCGGTCACGGCTCTCAGCGCCCCGTCGTAGTCTCCCAAGCGCGACAGGGTGAAGCTCAGGTTGTAGTGTGCCTCGGCCGAGGCCGGATCGCTCTCCACCGCTCTGGCGAATGCGTTTCGAGCATCCGGTAGTCGGCCGATCTCACTGAGGACGAGCCCGATCCCGTTCCAGGCCAGCGCGGAGCGCTGCTCTCGGTCCAACGCCCCGCGGAAGACCTGGAGCGCCTGCTGCAGGTGGCCCAGCCTGAGGAGCAACAGGCCGAGATTGAGAGCCGGCACGCTGGACTCGGACTCCAGCTTTGCGGCGCGCTCGAGGGCCTCGAGCGCCTCGTCGTCCCGCCCACCCGTGAGCAGTGCGACGGCGAGGTTGCTGAGAGCGAATGTGTGACCCGCATCGCGGTCCAATGCTCTGTGGTACGCGGCGATCGCCTCGTCGATGCGCCCTAGCTGATGTGCCGCCACACCCCGCTCGTTCCATACGCTGGCCGAGTCCACGTCGTCAGCGAGGAGCTCCCCGTACATTTCGTAGGCCGCACGGTAGTCGCCGTCGAGCAGGTGTGTCTCTGCCATCGCGCCGAGGATGCGCTCTCGGGCCTCTCCCATCTCGAGGGCGAGTCGGTATTCCGCAAGCGCCTGTTTGAGGAGCCCGCGGCGGCGGAAGGCGTTGCCAAGATCGTAGTGCGCCTCCGCCGTCGAGGCTCGGTTCTCGGGCTCGAGCGGCTCCGAAGCTCTCGGCTCGGTCGGTTCCGTCCGCGCTCGTCGAGGCGTCAGCGACAGGTTAGCCCGGGCTCTTCCGAAATCGGGATTCAGTTCCAGTGCACGCGCCGCTTCAGCTCGCGCCTCTTCGTGGCGTCCGAGATCGCCGTACACGAACGCCAACTCGTAGTGCGCCTCTGCGTTGTCGGCGTTGAGCTCGATCGCTTTGCGAAGCGCGAGTTCCGCTTCAGCGTACCGCCCGCGGTTGTAGAGCACTTCTCCCAGCTGCTGATGTATGACGCTGCTCGTCTCCTCCAGGGCCGCAGCGCGCTCCAGCCACCGCGTCGCCTGCTCGTAGTTCCCCCTCGTCTTTTCGACCGTCGCGAGTTGCATCATGGCGGCGACGTTTTCGGGTCGCTTCGCGATGAGCGTCGCGAATTCTGCGGCGGCCGTGTCCACGTCGCCGAGCGCGGCATAGTGTCTGCCCAATTCCCAGCGGGCGTCGGCGTCGTCCGGATCAGATTTGAGCCGTTTGGTTAGCTCGGCGATGCGCCGATCGTAGAAGCCGGTTTCTCGGTACGCGATCTCCAGATTCTGTCGCGCCACGGTCATCTTCGGATCGAGCTCCAGGGCCCTCTCGAAGGCGGCGATGGCCTCATCGAAGAGCTTCTTCCGAAAGAAGAAGACGCCGAGGTTGTTGTGAGCGCCCGGGTCTGCGGGATCGATGCGACGGGCGAAAGACCGCAGGGCTTCACGCTCAGGGTCCGGATTGCGCCCCGCGGCCATAAGCTCAGGCGAGCTTTACTGCGTCGAGTATCGCCCGCAGGGAGGCGAAGTCGGGGAGGAACGCGAAGAAGCCGCGCAGCCCTCGACCGCCGTCCATGAAGGTGAAATCCGTCTGCACACTGAGCGCGTGATCCGACTCCCAGGTGTAGCCCTCGTACGCCGTCGTCAAGATCTGCGCGGCGCGGTTCACCGAGAGGCTCGGCACTGACGGCATGATCATCACTCCGAGGAACTCCGAGAGAGCATCCATGTAGGCGCTACCCAAGATACCACCCACCTCTTGCAGTCCCGATCGCTCAAGCTCCTCCAAGCGGGTGGTGGTTCCGGCAGGCCTATGCATGAGGAGGTCACACAGGCCGCGGGCGTCGTCGACCGTGAGCATGAACAGAGTGCGTCCGGTGACGTCTCCAAGGATCTGCATCGTCACCGCCACGACGTCAGCATCGGGCACCGCAACTAGCTCTTGGACTCCTCCGGGGCCGCTCAGTCTGACCTGCGGCACGTCGATCATCGTGCGCCGCTCGGTGAGCTGGGCGAGCGCCGTCGCTGCACGCCCCGAGCCGATCGTGGCCACTTCCGTGAGCGCATCGACTTCGGGTTCACTCAACAAGGCGTTCATCGATCGACTGCTACCTGAGGGCGCGCTGCACTGCCTCGAGCACGCGCGACGGCTGAAACGGCTTCACTACGAAATCCTTGGCCCCCGCCTGGATCGCCTCGACGACTAGCGCCTGCTGCCCCATCGCGCTGCACATCAGTACCCGCGCTTCGGGATCGAACTCGACGATCTGACGCACCGCATCGATGCCGCCCATATCGGGCATCACTATGTCCATAGTGACCAGATCGGGTTTGAGTTGTTTGTACTTCTCCACCGCCTCGGTGCCGGATGCAGCCTCACCCACGACCTCGTAGCCGGCCCCGGAAAGTATCTCACCGATCATCGTTCGCATGAAGACGGCGTCGTCACAGACGAGTACAGTCTGGCCCAACGGTCCTCCTCAGAGGTGGGGAGTGGACGGAAACGTCCGAGGCTTGCCGCAGTGAGTCATTCGCGACGTCCAGGTGACGGCGCATCCCGTTCGAAGAAGCGAAGATACTCCAGCCTATGTGGCCGATCAAGCAGAGTCCGGTCACCGCTCGCCTGAACCAGAGCCGGCACCAGATCGAGAGGCCATTCCGAGCGGAACTCGCGCAACTCTCCGGTGGTCGGATGCGGGATTCGCAGCACAGCAGCATGGAGAGCCTGGCGGGGAGCCGCCTTCTCGACCGCCAGGGCCCTGGGGCGCTGGGCTCCGGTCGACCGCTCCGCTCCTCCGCCGCCGTACACGGGGTCGCCCACTACGGGGTGACCGAGGTGTAGCAGGTGGATCCTGACCTGGTGGGTGCGACCCGTGGTGAGCCTAACCCGCACCAGATCGCACGTGTCGAACCTGGCGACCGGCTCGACATGCGTGCGCGCCGGCCGCCCGGTGGCCAGCACGGCCATGCGCTTGCGGTCCTTGGGATGTCGCGCGATCGGGGCATCGATGTCGATCGCCTCCCCGAGATGGCCCCACATCAGCACAGCGTAGAGCCGCAGCACCTGACGGCGGGCGATCGCGTTCGCGAGACGCCTGTGCGCCTGGTCGGTCTTAGCCACCACCAGCAGGCCCGACGTGTCCTTGTCGAGCCGGTGGATGATCCCGGGCCGGCCACTCGATCCCGCGGAGAGCGGCGTGCCGCGGGCGACCAGCGCATTCAGCAAGGTGTCGCTCCAGTGGCCCGGAGCCGGATGAACCACGAGTCCCGCGGGCTTGTCGAGCACGAGCATCGCGTCGTCTTCGTACACAACGGCAAGCTCTATGTGGTGCGGTTTCAGTTCGCGCGGGGGCTCCTCATCGCCCAGTTCGACCTCGACCGCATCTCCCCGACCGAGGACCTTGGAGGCGCGAGCCGGCGCGCCGTTGACGCGAACCGCTTGACGGGCGATCAGTCGCGCCGCCTGCGTGCGTGAAATGGAGAGCTGGTCTGCAAGATAGCGGTCGAGCCGCTCAGTGATCTGTGCCGCTACGTGGAAGGTGCGAACCGGGATGGGTTCACGCCTCGGCGGTGTCTGCGCTTCGCGCCGCGGCCCTTTCGTGTTGCCTTCCCTCGAACCAAAGAACTCCGGCGAGCGCAATTGCGCCGCAGCTCACCGCCATGTCCGCCACGTTGAATGTGGGCCAGTGTAGCGGCCCGAGATAAACATCAATGAAATCAACTACACCCTCGGCACTGCGCACCCGGTCGATCAGGTTACCTATCGCCCCTCCGCACACCAGGCCGATGGCGGTCATCCGGAGCCACTGCGTTGGCCGCGTCTGCCGAGCCATCGAGGCCAACACGACCAACGCGACGGCCGCTAGCGCCATGAAGACCCACCGGGAGTACGGGCCGAGGTAGATGCCGAACGCCGCGCCCGGGTTGTACACGAGACGGAGCAGCAGCCAATCCCCGAAGACGGGCTCGCCCACCCCGCGGCGCAGGAACTGCTCCGCCAGGACTTTGGTGACGATGTCGAGTGCGACGACGCCCGCCACGACCGACAGGAAGAGCGGGTGCTTAGCCCCGTTCGTCATCTTCCTCCTTGGCCTTGCACTTTATGCAGAGCCGCGCGTGCGGCAGCGCGTCGAGACGCTCGAAACCGATGGACTCGCCGCACTCCTGACACTTCCCGAACGACTCGGGTGCCTGATACAGACGGCGGAGCGCCTCGTTCACGTGCCAGAGATAACGACCTTCCTTTGATGCAAACAGGAACTGCTTTTCCCGCTCCATGGCGTCGGTCCCTTGGTCGGCCATATGAAAGGAATAGGATGAGAGATCACCGTCGGAGCTCTGTAGCGTACCGCTGAACTGCTCGTCATATTGACCGAGCTCTTTGACGACCCGAGCCCGCTCTTCGAGCAGCCTCTTCTCCAAGTGTGACAGCTGTTTCTTGTTCATACCGCTTTGCCGCTCTGCGGGACCGTATTGCGTGGTTATCGGATCTCGTCTTCGTGTCTTCTCATGGAGACCACAACCCGGTGGCCATCGATCTCGACCTCCTGGCGGACATCCGGCCGGTCGATGTCCGACCCCGACTCCAGTCGCCGCGCGAGCGTCTCGCCGGCGACGAAATCTTCGAATCGTCGGGCTGCCGCGAGCACCTCGCCGTCGCCCGAGAGGCTCAAATCAATCCGCGTATTGTAATCATACCCGGCCTCTTTGCGTAGTCGCTGGACCCGATTCACGATTTCCCGTGCCATTCCCTCCTGCACCAACTCCGGCGTGAGCTCGGGGTCCAGCGCCGCCACGAGCGGCCCCTGGCTCGCCACGAGCCAATCCGTGAGCACCTCCCGCTCCACCAGGACCTCCTCGGGATGATACTCGAGAGACCTCCCTGAAGATGCGACGAGCCTGACCGACTCACCGCGCTCGAGAGCGCGCAGCTGCTCCTGGCTGAGCTCCGACGCCAGAGCCGCAACGGCGGGTGTCTCACTCCCGTGCGCCTTGCCCAGCGCTCGGTAGTTGGGCTTCCCCGCGAGACGAACCAACTCCGCGTCGGTCTCCACGACCTCGAGCGCCTTCACATTCACCTCGCGGGCCAACAGCTCCAGAAAGCTGTCGAAGGCCGGGCCGCGCACCGACTCTGACACGGCGACACGCATCGTCGCGAGCGGTTGTCGCACCCTGAGGTTCACCCGCTCTCGGGCGGAACGGGCGAGCGACACCAGCTGCCGCACCGCATCCATCGCCGCCTCGAGCGAGCCGTCGCGCATTCCGGTGACCTCGGGAAACCCGGTCACGTGCACCGACGACCCGACCAGGCGGCGATGAATCGCGTCGCTCACGAAGGGGGCGGCGGGGGCCAGCAACCGCTGCACGGTGACCAGCGCCTCATGCAGCGTCGCCAGCGCCGCGGGATCGGCCTCGGAGTCCGGCGCCCAGAACCGCGCCCGGTTGACCCGCACGTACCAGTTGGAGAGATCGTCGTCGCAGAACGCTATGATGGCGCGAGTGCCGGTTGTCACGTCATAAGCCGACCATGCTTCCCGCACCGCCTCCACCAGACGGTCCAGACGGCTGAGTAACCAGCGATCAACCGCCGGACGCTCCCCGGGAGGGGGAGCCTGGTTGGGGCTCCAGTCCTCGGCGTAGAGCGCGAAGAACCCGTACGTGTTGCGCAACCTGGTGAGAAAACCGAGCGCCACCTCGGGTATGGCCTTGGGGTCGAACCGCTTGGGCAAGCCGACCTGGCTCGACGCCAAGAGGTAGAGCCGTACGGCATCTGCACCGTATTGCCCGACGGCATCCCACGGATTCACGACGTTCCCGAGCCGCTTCGACATCTTCCGCCCCTCGGCGTCCAGCACCAGCCCGTTGACGATCACGTGCCGGTAGGCGGTGCTGTCGGACACGCCGGCCGCTATGGCAAGCAGGGAGTAGAACCAACCGCGGGTCTGGTCCAGACCTTCGCAAATGAAATCCGCCGGGAAGTGGTGCCGGAACGCCTCCTCGTTCTCGAACGGATAATGCCACTGCGCGTAGGGCATTGCGCCCGAATCGAACCAAGCATCTATGACCTGGGGCACCCGCCGCATGGTGCCGCCGCACCCGGGCTCGCGGCACGGAAAGTCGTATGCGTCGATAAACGGCTTGTGCGGGTCGAAGTCCTCGGGGAGCGGCCTGCCGAGATATTCTTCCAGCTCCGCAAACGATCCCATCACCCGCCGGTGAGCGTCATCGAGCTCGCACTCCCACACCGGAAGCGGCGTGCCCCAATAGCGATCGCGGGATAGAGCCCAGTCCACGTTGTTTTCGAGCCATTCCCCAAACCTCCCCTCCCCCACCTCCGGCGGCCGCCAATCGATCGCCCGGTTGAAAACGATCATCCTGTCGCTGTAGGCAGTGGTCCGCACGAACCATGACCGACGCGCGTAGTAGATGAGAGGCGAGCTGCAGCGCCAGCAATACGGATACTGGTGCTCGTAACCCTGGGGCTGGTAGCGCCCGAACACCTTGCCCTCGCGCTCCAGCCTCTCCGCCACCACCGGGTTCGCCTCGAACACCGTGAGGCCGTTGATCTCATGCCATGCCGTTCCGACGAAACGGCCCTCTTCATTCACGGGATTCACGAAGGCCATTTCCTCCCGCTGGATCGTGGCAAAGTCGTCAGCACCGAAGGCTGGCGCCATGTGCACCAGACCCGTACCCTCATCGCTGGTTACGAAATCGCCGGCCACCACCTCGAAAGCCTTCCCCTCGACGGCCACCGCGTTCAACAATTGCTCGTACTCCCAGCCGATCAGCTCGCTACCCGAGTACTCCGCAACCCGAGGAAACTCCGCCAGTCGTTGCCCGCCGGTCGCGCCGGGCACCACCAGCTCGTCGGCGATGGACCACTCGACGATGATCCGCCGCCCGCGAACATCGAGCTCAACGTAGCGGAACCTCGGATTGACGGCGATCGCGACGTTGGAGGGAAGCGTCCACGGAGTCGTGGTCCACACCAAGAGATGGCGATCCACCTCACCCTTCACACGGAACAACACGTAGATGGAGGGACTGCGGTGGGCCTCGTAACCCATGGCCAGCTCGTGGCTCGACAGCGAGGTGCCGCATCGCGCGCAGTAGGGCAACACCTTGTGACCAACATACAGGAAGTCGCGCTCGTGCAGCTGCTTGAGGAGCCACCAGACGCTCTCGATATACTCCTTCGTGTAGGTGATGTACGGCCTCTCGTAGTCCAGCCAGTAGCCGATTCGCTCCGACAGCGACTCCCAATCGGACTTGTAGCGGAACACGCTTTCCCGGCACCGAGCGTTGAACTCTGCCACGCCGAACCGCTCGATCTCCCTCTTGCCGCTTATGCCCAGTGCCTTCTCGACCTCAATCTCTACCGGAAGGCCGTGCGTGTCCCAGCCGGCTATGCGCGTCACCGACCGCCCGAGCATCGTGTGGTACCTACAGACCAGATCCTTGATGGTTCGCGCAAAGACGTGATGGATCCCCGGCCGGCCGTTGGCCGTAGGCGGCCCCTCGTAGAACACGAACGGCTCCCCCTCCCGCGTGGTCTCCAGCGTCTGACGGAACAACCCCTCGGCGCGCCATTCGTCCAGCACCGCCCGCTCCAGCGCGTCAGGATTGCGAAAGTCGAGAGGCTCGAACGACATCAGGACATGCGCTCCAGAACGGCAATCACGAGCTCGGTGAGCCGCGGCTCGGCTTGCTTGGCCGTCGCGATGATCGTGGGAATGTCAGCCGGCTCCAGTGCGTCCGGCAGACACCGATCGGTGATGATCGAGAGCCCCAACACCCGCATCCCACCATGCACCGCCACAATCACCTCGGGGACCGTGGACATCCCCACGACGTCCGCCCCGATGCTCCGCAGAAAGCGATACTCGGCGGGAGTCTCAAGGTTGGGACCTGTCACCGCCACGTACACTCCCTCCCGCAACGTGAACTTCAGATCGAGCGCCGCCTGGCGGGCGATCGCGCGGAACTCGGGGTCGTACGGAGCCGACATGTCTGGAAACCGCGGACCCAGTGAATCGTCGTTGGGACCGATCAGCGGATTGTCTCCTAGAAGATTGATGTGATCCGAGATCAGCACGAGATCCCCGGGGGACCACATGGGATGCATGCCGCCGCAGGCGTTCGACACGATGAGAGCGCCCGCCCCCAGGGCCCTGAGCACGCGCACGGGAAAGGTGACCTGCTGGAGGGGGTAACCCTCATAACGATGGAATCTCCCCTGCAACGCGGCGACGCGCTTGCCGCCCAGATGCCCCATAAGCAGGCGGCCGTGGTGCGACTCCACCGTTGACAGCGGGAAGCCTGGGATCTCCTCGTAGTCGATCGAAGCTACCGCATCCAGTTCCTCGGCGAGCCGGCCCAACCCCGTGCCGAGAATGACGGCGTAGTCGGGCACGAAGTCCGTTACCACCCTGACGGCGGCGACGGCCCGATCGATCCGTTCCCTGAGCGACGGCTCGCCCGTCACGGGCGCTCCCCAAACAGTACCGTACCGAGACGCAAGATCGTGGCA
>JBHIEQ010000006.1:0-20901 GCA_046760725.1 Gemmatimonadales bacterium | reverse complement strand
GCTGCTGACGCTTCCGCCCCGCCGAAGAGCCTCGAGCAACCGCTTCCTGTCCTCCGGACTGGCATACCTCACCACCACGCCATCCTTCGCGAACTCATCGAACGACTCGAATCCGAACATCTCTACCAGGGCGTCGTTCGCGTACAGGATCTCGCCGCCCAACGTCGTCCTGTACACACCCACCGGCGCGGGATCCACGAGTTTCCGGTAGCGAGCCTCCGATTCCCGCACTGCCTCCTCTGCCCGCCTCCGGTCGGTCACATCTCGCGCCACGACCTGCACCGCCGGTCGGCCGCCGTAGATGATCGGCGCGGCCCGCACCTCCACCTCGACAGCGGTTCCGTCCAGCCGCAAGAACCGCTCGACGAGTGGCTCAGCTGCGACGCCGTCCTTCAGCATGCGACCGATGCGCTCGGCCGCGATCGGCCTGTCGTCGGGATGAACGCGATCGAGAGCGGGCGTCCCCACGAGTTGCTCGGCGCTCTCAGCCCCCATCAGCCTCACGGCGGCCGCATTCACGTACACGATCTTGCCGTCCTGATGCACGGCGATCGTGTCGGGGGAAAGCTCGACGAGCGAGCGAAACCGCTCCTCACTCTCCTCGAGAGCCGCCCTCAGGTCCGTCAGTTCCTCGATCAGCTGCCGCTTGGTCTTACGCTCGTCCTTCATACGGCCGATCCGGTCAGGGAGTCGGTGCCAAGGTACATCAAACGCTCCGCGATGAGGGTCACGAACTCACCCTCGATCCAACACCTCACGCACCGTCGCCAACGGCGGCGCTTCGCCCTAGCCCATCCCAAATATGTGCCATATTTTGCATTTGCGCCTCTTCGGAAGAGGGTGCCCGCGACCAACCGGTTCGACAACGGTTGACAATGGAACAGAAAGACCTGTTCTCCAACTCCTTTGACTCCGCGTTTTTCGAGCTCTCACGAGTTCTTCTTTGTATCGCGGGCTACGACGGCTATTTCAAGCGGCTGAACGCAGCCTGGGAGAAGACCCTGGGCTACGCGCGCGAGGAGCTTCTGGCGAAGCCGTGGATGGAGTTCGTGCACCCCGAGGACAGGGAGGCTACCGCTGCCACCGCCAAGCAAATCATAGAACGCGGTGAAGAGGTCATTGACTTCGAGCACCGCTTCAGGGCCAAGGACGGGTCGTACCGCGCGTTGAGATGGAACGCGGTGCCCGTACCCTCGCAGCGCCTCGTCTGCGGCGGCGCGGAGGATACGACGGAGCTGCGCGCGGTGCGCGAGGAGGCCACAGGCCTATTCGAGTCAGCACCCGACGCGCTGATCATCGTTGACCAGAAGGGCCGGATAACCAAGCTGAACGCGCAAGCCGAGCGGCTCTTCGGCTACTCGCGTGACGAGCTGATGCACCGCCCCATAGAGATCTTGATCCCCCAGCGCCTCCGCTCGGCGCATCGACAGCACCGCGCTCGGTATCTGACCGATGCCAGGCCTCGGCCGATGGGACAGGAATTCACCCTGAGCACCAGGCGCAGCGACGGCAGCGAGGTTCCGGTGGAGGTCAGCCTTAGCCCCGTCCGTACGGCGGAAGATACGATGGTGGCGGCCGCGGTTCGTGACGTGACCCAGCACGTGGCAGCGGCGGAGGCGATAAGGCGCAGTGAACGGACGTTCCGAGCGATCTTCGAACGCAGCGCCGTCGGAGTGGCCCGCGTGGACCTGGACGGACGCGCCTTAGAGACAAACCGCGCCCTCCAAGAGATGCTCGGATACAGCGCGGACGAGCTGCGCGGCAAACACTTCTCCGCAGTCACTCATCAGGACGACGTGGAGGCCGAACTGCGGCTGTTCGCGGAGCTTCTGGAGGGGAAGAGAGATCACTACCGTTTGAACAAGAGATATCTACGCAAGGACGGCTCGATCATCTGGGGCCGCGTTATTGGCTCGCTTGTTCGGGACGACCAAGGTACCCCAATCTTTGGCATAGGTCTCGTGGAAGACCTGACGGCCGAGAGGAAAAGAGCTGCCGGCGAAGAGCGTCTGCTTCGAGCACAACGCTCGCTGCGCCTGAGCGAGACGCGTTACGGAGACTTGGTGGAGCATAGTCTCGGCATGATCTGCACGCACGACTTCGAGGGCACGATGCTCATGGTGAATAGTGCGACGGCGCGGACGCTCGGCTACCAGCCAGAAGAACTAGTCGGCAGGAACCTCGCGGAACTCACCGCCCCCGAGGCCCGAGGCGAGCTGGCCGAGTACCTACGCAGGGTGAAAGCTGACGGAAGGGCCGAGGGGGTATTCCGCCTTCGCTCCAAGAGCGGCGAGGACCGCTTCATCGAGTACCGGAACGTGGTGCGCAGCGAGGCTGGGGAGTCACCCTACGTACTGGCTCACGGCCAGGACGTCACGGAGAAGCACTCGCTCGAGGGACAGTTGCGCCAGGCACAGAAGCTCGAGGCCGTGGGCCAGCTCATCGGCGGGATAGCGCATGACTTCAACAACATCCTCACAGTGATCTTGGGGAACGTGGAACTCATCGAGGCTTCACTGGGACCGGACCACGAGTGGTTGCGGGCGGACCTCGCCGATTTGAAAGGGGCCGCAAAGAGCGGCGCCGAATTGGTCGCACGGCTCCTGGGGTTCAGCCGGCGAGCGGAACTCACGATGGGCGCCGTAAACGTGATGGCGACGCTGCGGGAAATCACCTCAATGCTGCGACGCATCATGCCCGAGAGCATCTCTGTGGAGCTGAGAGAACCCCACAGGGACCTGCTCCCGATCCACGCGGACGCGGCGGCCGTTCAGCAGATTATCCTGAACCTAGCCACGAACGCGCGCGACGCGATGCCGGACGGAGGAACTTTCACGATCGAGCCACAACCTGCATGGCTCGATGAGCAGTACGAGGCCAGGCATCCGTGGGTTACGCCCGGCGAGTACGTGTGCGTCTCGTGCATGGATACCGGCACGGGAATGGACGAGGACACGCAGTCGAAGGTCTTTGACCCGTTCTTCACGACCAAAGCGCCGGGGTCCGGCACGGGGCTGGGGATGGCCATGACCTACGGGCTCATGAAACAGCACGGCGGGTTCGTGAACGTCTACAGTGAGCTAGGGCACGGGACAACCGTCAAGCTGTATTTCCCGCTCGCGGACGAAGCGGAGCCCTTGATGAGTCGTCGTTTGCGGGAGGCGATCGAGGCTGCGCCGGGTCGTGGCGAGACGATCCTGGTCGTGGAGGACGAGGAGGTCCTCAGGCGAACCGTTCGCCGCGTGCTGGAGAAGGTCGGCTACACGGTGTTGGAGGCCCAGAACGGTGAGGAAGCGTTGGCGACCTGGAAGGCGCACCGACAGGAGATCGCCCTCATTCTGAGCGATCTCGTGATGCCGGTCACAGGTGGCAGGGAGCTATACGACGGAGTAACGGGGATCGATCCTGACGTGAAGTTCATATTCACCAGCGGCTACACGGCTCGCGACGTGGAGGAGCGGGCGCAACTTGACGCCAACGTCCCGTTCCTTCGCAAGCCGTGGACGCTGGCCGAGATCGCGGGAAAGGTGCGGCGCGTGCTCGAGAGCTCCGACACCCCGGGGCGCGGCCAGCGTTGAGCCCTGACGAGCCTCGATCAGGTCCCTCAGGTTGACCGCCTGGAGTCGTTAGCCAACACTCCAGGGCCACGTAGGCAGCCAAGAATCGCCACGCAATGGTTGGTTCTTGACTACCAATTCGTTCTGGGAGCTGGGAGCCGGGCGCTGACGGGATACACTACGGCGAGGGCTGGGCCTCCGCCCGCCCTCGCCCATCAAACACTCAGATGTAGAACCGCGGCCGCCCGCTCAGAACCGCCTGGGCCGGAACCTCCGCATCCCGCGGCGCCACCCGCGGGGCTGGCGCATCATCCGAGCGCGCTGCCCCCAGACCCGCGCCCCGATCCAGCCCTGGAGCCGTCCGCGCTGCTCGTCGGTGAGCACCGCTCTTGCGCCGAGCGCAGCGTCAACCGCAGCGAGTTGAGCCTGTTGCTCCGCCTGCATGATCGCCTGCATGTGAGACCGGATCGCCGCCCCATCGGGCTCGTCGGCTTGCCACGCCTCGCGCAGCTGCCGCTGGTGCTCTTGAATGGTCTGCCGCGCCTGCTCGTGCGCCTCGCGGAGAGGCTGCTCGAGCGCCTCGAGCCGGGACACCTGCTCGTCCGTCAGCTCGAGTTGCTGCCGGAACCTCACGAGCGCGGCCGGGCCGAGCCGGCCCAGCCCCGGCAGACCCGGGTGCATCTGTCGGCCGACGCCCGGGCCCATCGGCCCGAACCCGCGGCCGCCCCAGCAGCCGGGACAGCCATGCTGCGCCTCGAGCGCGGGGACGAAGAGCAGTGCCGCGATTGTCGCCGAGAGTAGTACTGGAAACGTTCGCATCATCGCCTGACTCCGTGAACTTCGGCTGACCCAATAGACGTGCACTCGCTCGGAGTGTTAAGCGCGCGCGTATTCCCGTCGCCCTCGATCCCCGGGCGGAGAGCGGGGAGGGCCGGGCTAGTACGCCTCCTTCGCTTCCTTCACAACCTGGACCACCGTCTCGATCAGCTTCTTCTTGGCGGCGTCCACCTCGGCCTGCTGTGGGATCTTGCTGCCAACCAGCTTCTTCTCGCGACGCACGATGGCTTGCTCCAGCTCGTCCACCACGCTACCGATCCTCTGAAGGAATTCCTTGCCCCTACTCTCCTCTGCCATTGCTCCTCCGGTGCGGTGCAGGGTGTAATCAGATATCCACAAGTATATCGCGGGGCAAGGGACGATGAGGGAGAGCCGTCGCGGCCGCCCCGCGACCCACCTTGCGAGTCCGAGACGCAGTTGGAAGAATTGAGGGGGGTCACACGAGTCATCACGCCTCAGCGCTCTTGCTGGGAGGACATATGCCGGTCGAACGCCTCAAGAAGTTCCTGGACGACGCCAAGATTCGGTACGTCACCATTCTCCATTCGCCGGCCTACACCGCACAGGAGATCGCGGCCACCGCGCACGTGTCCGGCCGGGAGCTGGCAAAAACAGTGATCGTGAAAGTCGATGGCAAGATGGCGATGGCCGTCTTGCCCGCGTCGTCCCACGTCGAGTTCGACATGCTGCGCGACGCCCTGGGTGCGAAGAAAGTAGAGCTTGCCTCTGAGTCTGAGTTCAAGGACCTGTTTCCCGGGTGCGAGCCGGGAGCGATGCCGCCGTTCGGCAACCTCTACGACATGGACGTGTACGTCGCGGACAGCCTCGCGCAGGACGCGGAGATCGCCTTCAACGCGGGCTCCCACACGGAGTTGATCAAGCTGGCCTACCAGGAATTTGCGCGGCTGGTCGAGCCCAAAGTACTCCGCTTCGCCGCCCAGAATGTCGCATAGCCGACCCTGGCACAGCGTCACTCCCACCCGTAGCTTGAAGTAAGGCCACGCTTAGGGGGTAGAGCGAGATGGCTACCGAACACCTCTACTTCGTGGACCAGATCGAGGCGGGAAAGGCCGTGCTCGTTGACGACACGGGCCGAGCGACCTCGGTGCCGCTCGACCAGCTGCCAGACGGCCTGGAGGAGCGCGTCGTCCTGCGCGCGGCGGTAGATGAATCGCATGGGGTAGATTGGGCGTCCGCCACCGTGGATATCGAGGAGACCGAGCGGCGGAAGCGCGCCTCGGGAGCCCTGCTAGAGAAGCTGCGGGAGACCGACGAGTACGGGTTCATTACACCTCCCGAGTAGCCGCCCCCCGGAAGAGCCACCACCATGCGGGGGGCAAGACTCCCCCCCTTTCTCATATGCGCCGCTGAACGCCCCCTACCGCTCGAGCTCCACCGTCTGCCGGTTAGTGAGCGCGGCATCCATGGACATGTTCATCGCGGCAACCGTGATGGGACCGTCCACATCCAGCGTGACCTCGGCGAACAGCATGACGCCCCGCATCGCATCCCAGATGTAGCGCCGGGTTGAGGTGCCGCTCATCTCGAGCGTGATCTCACCGGGCGCCCCCATCGGCATCCCGCTCCCTTCGGCCACGTACGAGCCTTCCGCGACTATCAACTTCGCAGGCTGCCCATTCCACACCGTGTCTCCCACAACGCGGGCCGTTCCTTCGAACGTCGAGGCGATCGCGACCGCCGTCTCGGCCGTCACCACCGTTCGGACCGGCCACGGCTCGCTGGTGGCGGGATCGGCGGGCAACGGGCCCAACAGCTCCGCCAGGACCGACCTGGGATCCACCACGTCGCTCAGTCCGACCGGAATGGGCGGCGCACTGATGATCTCGATGATACCGTCCCGGT
The DNA here is from genome assembly GCA_046760725.1 of Gemmatimonadales bacterium. Classification (GTDB taxonomy): domain Bacteria; phylum Gemmatimonadota; class Gemmatimonadetes; order Gemmatimonadales; family GWC2-71-9; genus JBHIEQ01. Next base: position 14,644 of record JBHIEQ010000006.1, on the reverse strand, counting down.
TCAGCACGCCCGTGAACTGTCTGCCGATCAGCTCTCCCCCTTCCACCCTCTCGCTCCCCATGTCGCCACCCGCCGCGGCCATGAGGTCTTCGAACACCGCCGTCATCCCCCACCCGTCCGCCGTCGGTGCGCCGATCTCGAGCCGAACCGTGGCCTGTAGAGTGTCGACGGTGTGCATGCTCCCCATCGGTGTGTCGATGTCCATCGTGCCGTAACCCCGAACCTGATACTTGAGCGGAGCGGCCGTGGGACCGAACGCGAGCCCGGACGGCGCAGCCGCCGTACCCGCGCACGCGGTCGAGACGAACAGAACGGCGAGGGCGAGCAGCCGATCGCGGGGAGACATACCTACCTCCTTGGTTCGATTGAGCGCCGCACCGCGCGGCAAGGGAAGGTTGACCACGCGGCCCGACCGAGGCAAGATCGACGCTCGACATGATTCGCCGAGAAGATCGTTCGGACGTGGCCGTGCTGACGATGGAGCACGGCAAGGCGCAGGCTCTGGACCTTGAGCTCACGCGCGCCCTCTCGGTGCAACTCGATTCGTTGGAAGAAGACGCCGGCGTCCGTTCGGTGGTGCTCACCGGCTCGGGCTCTATCTTCTCGGCCGGCGTGGATCTCTTTCGGGTGCTGGACGGCGGTGTGTCCTACGTTGAGGAGTTCCTCCCGCTACTCGCTTCCACGTTCGGCAAGCTGTTCGCCTTCCCGCGACCGGTAATAGCGGCAATCAACGGGCACGCTATCGCCGGCGGGTGTGTCATGGCTTGCGCCTGCGACTACCGCATGATGGCGCGAGGGCCCGGCACCATCGGAGTACCCGAGCTGCGAGTGGGCGTGCCTTTCCCCCTGGTCGCGATCGAGATCCTGCGCTTCGCCGCTTCGACCATTCATCTCCAGGAGCTGCTGTATCTGGGAAGCACCTACACCATCGACGAGGCCTACGACCGGGGTTTGGTGGACCAGCTGGTGGAGCCCGAGGAGCTCATCGACCGAGCGTGCGAGGCGGCCAAGCGACTCGCCTCCGAGCCGACCGCCCGTTTCGAGATCACCAAGCGTCAGCTGCGCCAACCCACGCTGGACCGGATAGAGCAGCTGTCACATCAAACTGACTCACAGGTGCTCGCCGCCTGGAAGGATCCCCGCACGCACGACCTCATACGGGCGTTCCTGGAGGAGACGCTCGGCAAGCGCGCCGGCGCGAACGACTAGAGGACTATTGTCGGCGCGCGCCCGCGGTCAGCTCGGTCACCAGCCGATCGGCGCCGTAGATCTCTCGTAGCGCCTCCAACATCCCGCGCGCGTCCACCGAGACCGCGCGGTTCCGGTCAGGCAGATAGATGTACTCTCCCGGCAGGCTCTCGATGTTCCCGTCGAACGCCACTCCCACCAGCTCGAGATCGCGGCTCAGCACCGGCGAGCCCGAGTTCCCCCCGACGATATCCGCGGTGGACACGAAGTTGAGCGGCGTCCGGAGATCCAAGCTCGCGGGCGGATCGAGCCACCGCTCCGGCAGATCCCATTCGGTCCCTGCGCCATAAGAGTAGTAGTGGTCGTACAGGCCGAAGAACGTCGTATAGACCGGTGCCACCGTGCCGTTGTACTCGTAGGGCTCGACGACGCCGTCGGCGATCCTCAAGGAGAACGTCGCGTCGGGCGGCGCCGCGGTGCCATACACGTCGTACCACGCGAGCCCGATCTCGTGCTCCAGGCTGTCCTCCTCCTGGGTGAGAGCCGAAAACGCCCCCTGAAATGCGCCGAGCCTGGGGAGCATCGCGGCGACGAGACGCACGGCCGGATCGAGGTTCGTGACCGTGCCCTGTCGCAGGGCCGCCACCGCCTGCGCGGAATCGGCCAGCGCGGTTGCTCCGACTATGGCGGCCGCCGCCTCCTCGGCGCTCCGTCCATTCAAGATCTGCCGCACCGCGGAGTCATCCTCTCCCAGGTACCGCACGAGATCCACGAGTCGCGCAGCGAGAAGCCGCTCCTGCAAGGCGGCCGGCTGCTGCCCCACCTCTTCGAGCCGACCGGCTATCGCCTTGAGCTGGGCCTCGGGCGCAGCGCCCCGCGCCGAGAGATATTGGAACGCCCATATGCCGCGGAGCAGGGCCGACGACGTCAGGTCCGGGTTGCCCAACGCCAGAAAAGCGCCCAGCTCCGCCGCGTACTGTTCCTTCCGTTCCTGTAGTCGTGCCATTCGCTCGAACAGGCCGCCGTACTTCGCCATCAAGAGAGAATCCGCCTCGATCGCCCCCCGAAACCGGTCCTGCATATCCCGGCGACGCGCGATAACCACCGGGTCGTGCAGGCCGCGCCAGATACCGGTGTAGGCCTTCTCCGCGTTCAGCAAGCTGAAAATCTCGTTGCGGAGATCCAGCTTCTCGGCTTCCGCGGGGTGCGCCTCGGCAAACGCCCTCAGCGCCGCGATACGGCTCGTGATGAAATCGAGTGTCGCCTTGTCGCCCACCTTTCTGCGAAACTCCAGCTGCGCCACTGTCTGAAGTCGGCTCGTGGAGCCCGGGTTGCCGATCACGAAGACCGCATCTCCCTGTCGGACCCCTCTCTCGCTCCAGCGGAAGTGGAACTCGGGGCGGTACGGCGCGTCGTCCACATATACCCGGTAGAACCCCATGTCGAGCGCGTACCGCGGGAAGGTGAAGTTGTCGGAGTCGCCGCCGAAGTACCCCATCTGGAGCTCGGGTGCCATCACGAGGCGCACGTCCGTGAACCGGCGAAACACGTAGGCGGAGACCCTCGCGCCGTTCCACAGCGAGACCATCTCGACCACCACACTGTCTTCCGTGTCGTATTCATTCTTTATGCGCTCGCGGATGGACTCGATCGCTGCCTCTCGCCCGGTCTCGGACGCCCCTTCGACCTCGGCCGTCACGTCCCGGATGTCAACCAGCTGGTCGGCGTAGAGATCGTCAACGCGCCGCTCGTCCCGGAGGCTGGCCGCGACGAAGCCGTCATCCAGCAGGTGCTCCCCCTCCAGGCTCACTCGAGACACGCTCTCGCGCACGCAGTGGTGGTTGGTGAGAACCAGCCCGTCCGGGGATACGAACGACGCTGTGCAGTTGGGCAAGCGCAAGGCGCCAAGCCGGGCGCGTCTGAACCAGGCGGAATCAGGGCTGAAAGCGTATGTGTCCCGGAAGTACGCCAGTGGGGGGTACTCGAAGGTCCACATCCTGCCGTTGTCGAACTCGCCCGCCCGGAGTTGCTCCGGGGAGGCCATGGGAGCGGGCATGACGGTGTCCACCACGTAAACGGTATCCACCGCGCTGACCGGCGGTGGCGCCATTTGGACGCGGGCGGCGGGCGCCCCGCAGGCGCCGATGCCGAGAGCAATGACGAGCGAGCCTGAGCGAGAGATCTTCATGGAATATCTCACGAGTATCGAGGAACAAGGGACATGGAGCCGGCCGAAGCGTCCGGATGCGTTCGACAAACTTAGGCCGACGAACCCCGCACGGAAGTGGAAGCCAGAGGGGGGATCAGGCCCGCCGGCAGGCCTCGAGCACCTTCGCCAGCACAGCCTTACGCTCCTTCAACATCTCGCGATAGTCCATGCTGTCGGTGTTTGCTATCTCCATGCGCAAATCCGACAACGTGCTGGCCAGGACTTCGGCCAGGATTCCGATCTCCACCTCCGACAGATCCAGTTCGATCATGATGCGCCTCCAAGGCACAAGTATCGCTCCCGCCCTGAACGCGGCATGAAACTCCTCTGAAGAGACGCACCCTGGCGAGAAAGCCCGGGCCAATCGTAACTTGGACGAGAACACCAGGCCGGGAGGACTGGCGGCCCTCCCGACTCACTCGTCGAAGGGGACATGTCTGAGCAACGCACCGTGACTTGCGGAAGCCGTAAGTACATCATAAAGCGATTCGAGGATCACCTCATCGCACTGTGCGACGAGTCCGGCAAGGTCCTGGCCGGCTGGCCGCTGACGGCCTTCTGGCCCGACGTCCGGCTGAGCGACAAGTCCGACGAGGAATGGTGCGCCATGATCGCCCACATCAGGCGCGCCAAATAGGGCGTCTCTCCCGCTGACCTAACGCGAACATGAGAGATCGGACCCGCCTTCGAGCGAGTGCCGCCGGCTTTCTTGCGCGCCCGCCCTGCGCCGTACTTTGTTTCATCTTTCGGCCGGCGGCCGAGCGATCTCCATGAAGTTCCAGCGTCTTCGGAAGCAGCTATCGCTGTTCGACGTTTACGTCATCAGCACGGGCGCGATGATCAGCTCGGGGTTCTTTCTCTTGCCCGGTCTCGCCGCCACGCGCGCCGGGCCTGGTGTCGTACTCGCTTACCTCCTCGCCGGCCTGCTGATCGTGCCGGCGATGCTGAGCCAGGCGGAACTGGCGACGGCGATGCCTCGCGCCGGAGGTGCCTACTACTTCCTGGACAGGACACTCGGCCCTCTTGTCGGCACCATCGGAGGGGTCGGCACCTGGCTCGCCCTCATGCTGAAGAGCGCATTCGCCCTGATCGGTATGGGAGCATATGCCGCCCTGCTATTCGAGCCCGCGGGCCTCCACATGCCCATCCTTCCCACGGCCCTCGGTTTCACCGTCCTGTTCGCCGCACTCAACGTGGCCGGTGCCAAGGAATCGAGCGGACTGCTCCGCGTGCTCGTGATCGGGCTGCTCGCCGTCCTGGGTCTGTTCGTGGTGCACGGACTTATCGACGTTGCGGAGTCCGGCATCGCCGCGACCCATCGCCAACGGTTCACGCCGTTCATGCCGGAAGGTGTGGACGGGCTGCTCGCTACCGTCGGACTCGTTTTCGTCTCCTACATCGGTCTCACCAAAGTGGCGAGTCTGTCCGAGGAGGTTGTTGATCCGGAGCGCACCATCCCGCTCGGGATGGGCCTCGCCCTCGGCACGGTCATGGCGATCTACGTACTCGGCGTGTACGTGATGGTCGCGGTGTCGGGTGCCGCCCAGTTGAGCGGAAGCCTCACTCCGGTGGCGGACGCCGCGGGGGAGTTCACCCAGTGGCTGCCGGGACGCGCCGGCGTGTGGATCATGGTCGTGGCCGCGGTAGCTGCTTTCGCGTCGATGTCCAACGCGGGCATCCTCGCCGCCTCGCGCTACCCGCTGGCCATGGCTCGCGACCACATCTTCCCGCGGAAGCTCGCCGTAACGGGTAAGCGTGGTACGCCCGTGGCCTCGATCGTGCTGACGTGCACGTTGCTCGGGATCTTCCTGCTCGTGCTCAACGTGGAGGCCGTAGCCAAGCTGGCCAGCGCGCTCCAGCTCCTGCTGTTCGGACTGATCAACGTCGCGGTGATCGTGATGCGGGAGAGTCACATCGAGTCGTACGATCCGGGATTCAAGTCACCCCTCTACCCCTGGACGCAGCTCATCGGCTTGTTCGTGCCGTTCGTGCTCGTGGCGGAGATGGGGTGGCTTCCGGTCCTGTTCACGCTCGGCGTGACGACCATCTGCTTCGCCTGGTACACCTATTATGCGCGCCACCGCATCGAGCGGGACGGCGCCATCTACCACGTGTTCGAGCGACTCGGTCGCAGGAGGTTCGCGGGTTTGGACCGCGAGCTACGCGACATCATGAAGGAGAAGGGCGCGCGCGCCGGGGATCCGTTCGACCAGGTGGTGGCACGGGCCATCGTGATCGACCTTCCTCAACCCATCGGTCTCGGATCCGTGATGCGCGATGCCTCCCGCCGTCTTGCCGCGCGGCTGCCCACCACCGAGACTCATCTCGAGGTCGCTTTTCATCGCGTCGTGGACGCGGGCGGCACGCCCGTGGCGCACGGCGCAGCATTGTTGCACACCCGCCTGCCCGACCTCGACGGATCGGAGCTGGCGCTCGTTCGGTGCCGCGACGGCATCGAGGTCGATGTCTCGGACGAGATGGCGCGCGAGGCGGGCGACGTTCCCATCCGCGCGGTCTTCTTTCTCGTGAGCGGCGAGCGCGATCCGGGCCAGCACCTGCGGATTCTCGCACAGCTCGCGGCGCGAAGCGAGGACGAAGCCTTCATGCAGCGGTGGCTCGCCGACCGTGACGAGCAAGAGCTCAAGGAAACCTTGCTGCGCGACGATCGCTTTCTGTCGCTTCGTGTGAGCGCCGGTACGAAGAGCGACGCGCTCATCGGCCGCCCCCTACAAGACCTCGACATGCCCGAGGGGGCTCTCGTTGCGCTGATTCATCGCCGCGGCCAGACGATCGTCCCGCGCGGGCGCACCGTCATCAACGACGGTGACCGGCTGACCATACTCGGCGACCCGATCCGGCTGCGTGAACTCGCGTCGCGCTACGGAGAGGACTGAACCGCTACGGAACTCGATCGGTAACCAGCGACCGGTCCGAAAACGGGTCAGACGTCGCGGTGGGGACGCGAGCATGAAAGGCAAGGGAGACGACTGACGCCGCGGCGCCTCGCCAAGCGTCAAGCGCGTTGGGCCACCACGGTCAGCCAGTTACGGGGTACGGATTCGAGCTGCAACTCTTCGAAGGTGGCGCGCAACGCCTGGCACAACACATCGCTCGCGCAATCGACGGGCACTCCCGGCATCACGCCTGCGATGAAGTCGGCGTACCGGCAGATGTCGATCCATCCCTGTTCCACCACGGAGACAGGAACCAGATCGAGCACCGATACGAGAAAGCCGTTGGACTCGAGCAGCTCGCGGTACTCCTCCGCGTTGAGCTGCTGCCTCGCCTGAGTCTTTTCGCGGCTGGGCTTGAGATCGTGACGCTCCTTGAGCATGCGCAGCGCGCGCAGCATCCAGCGACGGTAGAATCGCTCCGTCTCCTTGAGAACGGCTCCCTCGAAGAACGTCGTGTTGAAGGCGAACACCCCGCCCGGCCGGAGCGTCCGGCGCGCCTCGGCGATCAGCTCGCTCTTGTTCTCGAAGTAGTGAACGCAGTTGGCCAGGAAAACCGCGTCGGCGGCTCCCTTTATCGCCTGCGACATCTGCTCCGCCTGACCCTCGACGAACTGGACTACGGCGTCACGCGTGTCGGCGAGGCGCGCCCGTGCCTCCTCCAGCGCCGCCTTCGAGCGATCCAGCCCCACGACCAGCGCGTCGCGGGCTCCCCGAATACGCTCCGCAACCAGGCTGGTCACCGATCCCGTCCCGCAGGCCGCGTCCACCACCCGCCACCCCGGCTTCAGATGGGCACTCTCCACGAGTCTCTCGTTCACGGCCTGATAGAACGGCTGCTCGCTGAACGCCTTGAAGGAATAGTCGTCGCCGGTCACATGAGTCTCCTCAATTGAGACCAATCTACGGTTCGATAGCCCGCATGGCGAGAGGCGAGCTCCTGCACGACCGCCCCGCTCCCCCGCTTGCTCCGCCCGGTGCGGACCAAGGCTGGAGCGGATACATTGTGTTTCCTACCACTGAACGAGCTCCGCAACCTGGAGGCCGAGTGACCGGCATCGCACTGTCTTTCCTGATCCTCGCCCCACCGCCGACCGCGTCGGCGTCGGCGTGGTCTAGTACCGCCCTCCAGCAAGACACCGCCTGCATCGTCATGAGGGCGGACCTCGCCGAAAGGCCGAGCCCGCTAGACTCTCTCACGTTCGAGGTAGGAGGTCACCCCGTCAAGCTCTGCTACGGCCGCCCGTCCGCCAGGGGCCGCACCATGATCGGGGGTCAGAAGGTCCCCTTCGGTAAGCTCTGGAGAACGGGGGCGAACGAGCCCACCATGATTCACACGACCGCGCCCATCAGCGTAGCGGGTGTGGCGATCGATGCGGGAAGCTACTCGCTCTACACCGTGCCGGGCGCCGAGGAGTGGGTCGTCATCCTGAACCGGTCGATCACGCAGTGGGGCCACGAGTCGCGCTACCGGGACGAAGTGGCGGAGGCGGAAGTGGGCAGGGGCACGGTTCCCAGCGAGCAGCTGAGCGAGCACGTGGAGACGATGACCTTCCGCGCCGAGCAGGGTCCTGCTGGGAGCGCCACGCTGATCCTCGAATGGGAACACACCCGGATGAGGATCCCGGTAACGCCCAGGGTGCAGTGACACCGTGTCCCGAGTGATCCGACTCGGGGCCAGCCTCGTCCGGGCGTGGCCCGCCTGCGCCGTCGTCGCACTCGCCGGGTCCAGGGCCGCCGCCCAGCAACCCGCGGTGCCCCTTCCCGAGCCGGCTGTCCGATACGACGACGATCTCTTGCCGGCCGCCTTTCATCGCTCGCGGCGCGACTCGGCGCTGACCGCGCTTCCGGATCACGCGTTCGCGGTGATCCTGAGCGCGCCCGGCCGCAACCGTGAGAACGACGTGTCCTACGAGTACCGCCAGTCGAGCGACCTGTATTACCTCACGGGAACCCACGAACCCAGCTCCGTTCTCTTTCTTGCTCCCGGCGGCATCGAGGTGGACGGTGTGACCGTCCGCGAACTGTTGCTCGTGCCCCCGCGCAATCCTGACTCCGAGCGCTGGACCGGGCGGCGGTTTGGCGCGGAACGGGCACAGCGCGTTCTGGGCATCGAGAAGGTCGTGACGACCGATCGCTTCGAGGAGATTCTCTCCACTTTGGTGGAACAAGGCCGCCGCATGTACCACCTGCCGCTGCCCACGGCCGTTGCGCCGGGCACGGAGCTCGATCGCCAGGTTGCCGCAATCAAAGAGAAGGTTCCCATTCTAGAGTTCGGCGGAGATCGCATGTCGGCTTTCATGGCCGACAGGCTGCTGTCGGTTGACGACGAGGAGTCACTCAGCGCGGCGCGCGGAATGCTGGAACGCGTAGGCGTCGAGCGGTTCGCCGGTTCGCCGCTCGAAGAACTGGTCGCGGCCTTTCTCCAAGCGCAGTCGCTCGACGATTGGCTCAGGTGGCGGGACGAGCACGTAGATCGCCGCTATGCCGACGGGCGGACGCTCCGCGAGCGGTTGGACGAGCTCCGCATGGTGAAGACCGACGAAGAGCTGAGACTGCTCCGGCGAGCCGTCGAGATCACCGCAGCCGCGCACCGCGAAGCGATGAGGTCGATCGAGCCCGGTATGTTCGAGTACGAGGTGGAAGCCCTGGTAGAGTATGTTTTTCGAAGGAACGGCGCGGAGTATCCGGGCTTCCCCTCGATCATCGGCAGCGGTGAGAACTCGGTGATCCTCCACTACGAGACGAACCGCCGCCGGATGGAAGCCGGGGACATGGTCGTCATGGACATCGGAGCGGAGTACCACGGCTACACCGCCGACGTTACTCGCACCGTGCCGGTGAGCGGCCGGTTCTCGGCCGAGCAGAAGGCGATCTACGACATCGTGCTTAGAGCGCAGGAGGCGGGCATACGGGAAGCGCGGGCGGGCAATCCGTTCTCGGCACCGCATCGGGCGGCCCGAGCCGTCATTTCACAGGGTCTCCGAGAGTTGGGACTCATCGATAGCGCGGCCGGGACCGGGCGGTTCTTCATGCACGGCACCAGCCACTACGTGGGCCTCTACGTGCACGACGTGGGCACCAGCGGTCCCCTCGTGGCCGGCTCGGTGATCACCGTGGAGCCCGGCATTTACATCAGCCCGTCCCACGACGTGGATCCCAAGTGGTGGAATATCGGCATCCGCATCGAGGACGACGTGTTGATCACCGACGGGGACCCGGTGGTGATGTCGGCTGCGGTTCCGCGGACGGTTCAGGAAATCGAGGCGATGATGAAGGAGACGGGACTCGGCAACCTCCCCGCGGGGCGACTCCCGCGATAGGATAGTCGCTCTCAATGTCGTGGATCGAGCAGGTTCCCGTAGAGGACGCGACCGGGCTCCTCAAGGCGGAGTTCGACAGGGCGCTGCGGCGAGCGGGCCGAGTGTGGCACATCGTGCACGTAATGAGCCTCAATCCGCGGGTCATGCGGGCCAGCATCGAGTTCTACACTGCGATCATGTTCGGCGACTCCCCGTTGACACGCGTTCAGCGGGAGCTGCTGGCCACTGTGGTGTCGGCGGAGCTCGATTGCTTCTATTGAGTCCAGGCGCACGCCCACGACCTCCGTGCCGAGGTCGCCGATAGATTCGAGTCAGCGAGTGAGGCCGATGCCTTCGTTCATTCCGTCGTCCGGGACTGGCGCCGGGCTCCTCTCTCGGAGCCGGACCGGGCGCTGTGCGAGTTCGCGGCGAAACTGACCCGTGATCAGCACTCGATTCATGCATCGACCCTGGATGGCCTGCGATCTCACGGGTTCGACGACCGGGCAATTCATGATGCTACTCAGGTGATCGCCTACTTCAACTACATCACCCGGATCGCCGACGGGTTGGGAGTCGAACCTGAGGACTTCATTCGTCCGTGGGGTCAAGGGCGCGAAGGCAACTCGGACTAGGGTGGGAGATTCTGTAGGCAGGAAGGCAACTGCTCGAGGGTGCTCCAGCGTGGCTAATGGGGAGATGGGGCAGACCGCTCCGCCACGAGTGTGGCCCGGAAGGCCCCTCAGACCCGCTCGCTGATCAACTCGTCCAGCTTCTTCGCTTCTGCTTCGGCACCCAGCTCCACGAAACGGCGCCGGGCGGTGCGCGCCAACTCGCGCGCCTCTTCGAGTCGGCCGTTGCGGCTCAACAACATCGCGAGATCACGCTCTGCCTGAGCCGCAAGAAGCGGCCTGTGGTGCTCCTCGGCACGCTGCATCACGTCGCGCAGCGCCTTCTCCGCAACATCCGAGTCGCCCTTTGCCGCGAACGTGCCGGCCAGAACCCGCAGATCCTCCGCCTCACCGACCCCGTTGCCCAACTTGCGGTGCTCCTCCAGCGCCCGCTGTACCTCTCTGTGGGCAACCTCCGGCTCTCCGGCGAGCAACCGGATCTCGGCCCGACCGGCGCGCGTCTGCGCGGTCAGCGACAGATCGCCCGCCCGCTCCGCCTCTTCGACCGCACGGTCGGCCGTCTCCAACGCGCTCTCGAGGTTGCCCTGGTCCCTATAGGTGATCGCCAGGTTGTGCAGCGTCTCCGCCGTGCCCGCCCTGAGCCCCGCCTGCTGAAACGCCGCGAGTGCCATCGTGTACGAGCCCACGGCGCGACCGTGATCCCCCCTGAGATTGGCTATGATCCCCAGGTTGTTCGAGCAGCGCCCGACGCTGGCATGGTCGCCCTCTCGCTTCGCTTGCGCCAGCGCACTCTCGAAGTAGTCGGCAGCCTCGGCAATTCGGCCCGCCTCCAGCGCAATCGCGCCGGACGCGTTCAGCGCCCTTACCTCGACGCCCGCATCTCCACGCTCGCGCGAGCGGGCCAGCGCCAGCTCCACCCACCGCTTGCCGGCGGCGTGCGATCCGAGCCGCGCCTGCGCTATGCCGTACAACAAAGCCAGCGTGGGAGACCGCTCCAGAGCGCCGTCCCCCTGGCTCCCCAAGTACTCCACCAGTCCGGCGAGACGGCCTGTCTCGGCCAGGTGCTGGGCCTTGTTGAGCATCCGCAACGATTTCTTAGCGTCTATCACTACCAGGACACCGCGTAGCCGGAAAAATGGAACAGACTCGCAACGAACCACTTCTGATCCACGGAATGGGCAGCCGTTACCGCACTCCAGGGCTCGTCGCCCTTCTCCTGGTACCACACCCCCAGCAGATCTTCTTCGATGTATTGATCCACGGAATCGACGCTGCCGTCACCGTTCAGATCCCCGTCGGCTCCGCCGTACCACACCTGGAGCAGCGCCGGTTCGACCTGGCTGAACACCAACCCGCTCGGCTGCATCTCGAGCAGGTAGCGCTCGCGATCAAACGAAATGGTAATGAGAACCGAATCGCCCTCGGCAAACAGTGATCCGTCGGGCCGCTGGAGCAGCGCGCCCGCGGTCACCGTGAACTCCAAGAACTCCCCACTTCCCCCGTCGTCCTCGTAATCGATCCGCACGCTGCGCGTCTCGCCCCGGACCGCCCAGAGCTCGACACTCGAGGTCGCCCCGCCGTCACCTGCGGCAAGCGCGACTCCACCGGGAAACTCCGCCACCTGCGGAATGTCCCCAATTACCCTGAACAGCCTCGGTGTCTGAGTGGGCTCCCACTTGATGATGTGAAGCCCCGGCTGGCGCGACTCGTCCGGCAACTCCGCCGGCGGTCCCGTGCTGTCGGCGCAGGCACCGAGGGCCATACTTGCGCCAACCATGGTGAACAGGAACCGGCGAGACATGGCGACCTCCCTATTGGGACCCTGGACCTCCGCCCCGGTCGCTCGAGCGCACTGGACCGGGGGGTCTTGCAGTAGCGTATCGTGCACGGAGCGTGCCCTGCCGCGCGGCACCCTAACCGAATGTAGATTCGAGCGTTGCGAGCCAGCGCGCCGGCGAAGGCATGGGCCGTTTTGTACCGGGTGGGTCCGAAACGTACCAGGAGAGGGGGACCGGGGTCGGCATCGTCAGTCAGGTGGGAAGTTGTTCCAGGTCGAGCAGGCGTCGCAGTCGCCGGCGCGAGATGCCGAGCCTCCGGGCCGCCTCACTACGGTTGCCACCGCACGTTTCCAGCATCGCCGTCGCTGCCCTGCTGGTGATTACGTCCAGTGGGGCGGGAAACGGCAAGGGGCCGCTGCCCGTGACCGGCTGCTGCGAGCGAGGCACCAATTCGGAGACGTCCAGCTCGCCCGGCTCCGACAGGAGCAGCGCCCGTTCCACCGCGTTCTTGAGCTCGCGCACGTTGCCCGGCCAGCGATAGGCGAGAAGCTGTCGGCGGATCTCGGGTCCCAGTGAGGGAACCGGAAGTTCATGCTGGCGAGACAGCCGGTCCACCAACGCTTCGGCTATCAGCAGCACGTCTTCGCCGCGCTCTCTCAAGGGAGGCAAGGTCAGCGTCACGACGCTGATACGGAAGTACAGATCCTGCCGGAACGAGCCTCGGGTCACCGTTTCCTCCAGGTTCTCATTGGTCGCGGCAATGATCCTGAGGTCCACCGTGCGCGATTTGGTCCCTCCCACGCGCCGGACCTCCTTGTCCTCGAGAACCCGCAGCAGCTTCGCCTGAAGGTCAGAGGGAAGCGTGCCGATCTCGTCCAAGAAGAGGGTGCCGCCGTCCGCGACCTCGAACAGCCCCGGCTTCGTGGCGTGCGCGTCGGTGAATGCGCCTCGCTCGTGCCCGAACAGCTCAGACTCGATGAGATGCTTGGGGAGGGCGGAGCAGTTGACCGTTACGAAGGGGGCGGCGTGTCTTGGGCCGCCCTGATGGATGGCGCGGGCCAGCAGTTCCTTGCCGGTACCCGTCTCGCCCACGATGAGAGCCGTTGCATCCACGTGAGGCAAGAGCCGCACCGCTCTGGCCAGCACCTGCTTGAGAGCCGGACTCTCCCCCACGATCCCCTCGAACGCCTCTGGTCTGGCCACCGCCGCATTGCCGAAGGCCCGGCTCAGGATCTCCCGCCGCCGACGTGCCGCGGCGGCGAGCGCGTTGCGCAGCACCTCCACATCTTCCGGCAGTGCGAAGTAATCGCTTGCGCCGTGACCCACGAGGAGGGCCGCGATCCGCCGGCCGGGGTCGGAGCCTACCGCCAGAAACGGGACCGTCCCTCGTTTCTCGTGGCCCTCCAACCATTCCACGGCCTCCCGCTCGGCACCGCCCGCCGCGAGCAACACAGCGGCCACGTCAGGACCCGGTGTGGGCGGCTCACGGCCCTCCACAATCCTGAGCTCCACCCCGAGATCGTCGGCAAGCTCGCTCCACAGATCGCCAAACGAGTCTGACAGTCGCACTACCACCAGCACTGGTCGATCCAAGCGCCCTCCCTTCGGTCGCTGCCCATCCGCCCAGGCCCCCTCAGAGCCTCCCTGCGGTGATCCGCCCACCTCGCCGCACTCTCAATGGAACGATCTGAATCAGCTAGCACAAATCGTACCACAATGGCATTCCAGGGCTCAGCAACCCAACATCTTGTCAATCAATCACTTAGACCTGTCCAGGCGGGATGGCCCGCCCATTGCGTTCACCTCAATGTGCCGACGCAGCGAGTCCGGCGCCGGCAAAACAGGAGAAAGCTCACTTGACCACAGTAAGTCGCGTCACTCCGAGATCTGTAGCCTGCGTCACCACGACCCAGCAGGGTCGAGTCCGCCGAGGAAGGGCGCAGCGTCTGGGTCATTTTGATCCAGGCGACCCGAAGCGGCTGGTGGCGCAGCGCGGGGTGGCGCGGCTGCTGGGAGGCGGGCCGACTCCGCTGGATTCAGGCAGCAGGGCACTCATCAACGCGCTCGAGGCGCGCGACCCCGATACCCGAAGGCATTCGGCGCGTGTTGCACGGTTCGCGCTCGCGATTGCTCGGGAGTTGGGCCTGGACCCCTCGAGTGTGGAGGCAGTGCGGCTGGGCGCGGAGCTGCACGACATCGGAAAAATCGGCGTACCCGACGCGCTGCTCAGGCGTCGGGGACCTCTCACTCCTGCCGAGCACCGCCGGGTCCTCGAGCACACCGTGATCGGCGAGCAGATTCTACGGCCCGTGATGAGTGACCGGCCGGGGGTGTTGGCCGTCGTACGCTCGCATCATGAGTGGGTGGACGGCTCGGGTTACCCCGACGGCTTGAGGGGTGAGCGGATTCCGCTCGAGGCCCGCATCGTGGCCGTGGCCGATTCACTCGATGCAATGACGAGCGCGCGGCCGTATCGGCCGCCGTTGCCGCTGAGCGAGGCTATACGCCAGCTGACCGGTTTGTCTGGTGTTCAGTTCGACCCGGCGTGTGTGCGCGCTCTGTTGTCGGTTGTGTTCCGATCAGT
>JBHIEQ010000005.1:0-21444 GCA_046760725.1 Gemmatimonadales bacterium | reverse complement strand
TCGACTGTCCGGTGCTCTTGGGACGCGGACGTCTCCGGTCCAAGTACCATTACGTGGGGTTGCCGTTCACGGTGCTCCTCGACCGGGGTGGCCGCGTCGTCCAGCGGTGGGTCGGTTTTGCCGGAGAAGAGCAGCTCGCGGCGATCCGTGCAGTGGTGAGGGCGGAGCTGGATCGGGAGGACGGCGCGGGTGAGTACTCCGCCGGAGGTGCGAGCCCCGGACACGCACCGCACTCGCACTAATTCACTCGGGGTGGGTGCGAAGGCACGGCTCAACGCATCACTCTGGTCTCGGGCCGGAACACGGCCCACGCGAACCAGAAGTGATTGCCGTGAGGGATGGGTTCGAGGAGCGTGCCGCGGAGCGGTCCCGTCTGGGCCATTCCAAGGATGTTCCAGGTGGAGCGAGTCTCACGATCCCGGAACGAGCCGTCGCCGGCAGGTTCGAACTCCAGGATTCTGTTCCCGACGCGGCGGCTGAAGACTCCGCTCGAGCCTATGTCGCGTCCAGCGACGATCTCCCGTGAGTCCAGGACGCTGGACGTGCCGGGCGCCCAGAAAACCGCGATCGGCCGGCCCTCCACCCGGTCGTTGACGACCCTCCGGCTCGCGAGCGATGAGAAGGGGTAGGCGACGGCCGTCTCACCGACCTCGAGCGCGACCACGCGGTCCATCGCGCGAAGGCGCTCGTCCAATGGCTCACGGAAGAAGTCGGCGTAGGGGGCTCCCGACGGAGCGTCGTAGCCAACGTAGGGATTCTCGCCGTAATCCCTCTGATGACCCGTCTCGCGCGAAAGCACCTTCGCGTCGGGGTGGGTTTCCTTGAGGCTTCTCCAGCTCACCACGGGTGAGCTGATCGACTCGAGTTGACTGCCCGCGTAGTGGCCGACGATTGCCGCACCGGTCGCCTGCTGCCACCAGCTCTCGGTCTGCCGATCGTACATCACCAAGTCGGAGTGCCGCAGCCGTCCGGTGGTTCCGAAATCCAGGACTCGCCCTTCCACCCGGCGCTCGAAGCTGAGGGCCGTATTGCACAGCGGGCAGAACGTGACGGCGACGGGAAGCCGGCCCACGATGTCGTTGACGATCTCATGCCAAATGAGGATTTGCAGAGGGTATGCTTTGGCCTCGCCGGGGCGCGAGATCACTATCACGGGCTCGCGATCGTCGAGCCAATCGTCCGCCTCGCGTACGGATACGAATCTGGGGTGGTCGATCGCGGGAATGCCGTCTTTGGGCGGGCCACCCGGGACGATCTCCTCGAGCGGAACGGTGTGTCTCGTGAAATCCGTGCGCCACTCACGATCCTGTGGGGTGCAGGCGGCCGCCGTCGAGACAGCGGTGATTCCCAGCAGGGAGAAGAGCGCTGGCCGAGCCGGTGGAAGCATGGCAGTTGGACAACGATCCGGCTGCCGGGGCGGTTCCCTCATGCGGTGGCGTCGGTCGTGGCATCGACGAGGCTGACCAGTGTTTGCCCGCGCTTGGGTGTGGCGGCAGCGGTCGCGGTCATGACGATCACATCCCCGGTCTCCTTGACCAGCATGAGCGGTAGGGCGCTCTCACCGTAGTGCGCTCGATAGGCGTCATAGTCGAACTCGTCGGTCAGGCGAGTCTTCTTGATGGTGGCGCCCGCCTGGAATCGTGAGGTCATGTGCTCGTGGGTCGCTTGGTTCGCAAACAGTGTGCGGCCCCTGAGATGCGTGGGGATCGACTGCTGGCGGCCTCCCTTGGGTGCGTCCCCTGTCGGTAGCTGATACACGTTGGAGCGACCGAAGTCTTCGCTGAAGTGCAGTGTGCTGAGGGCGTTGACCTCATCGTTCTGGGTCAGTGCCAGCACTCGTCCGATTCCGCCGAGATCGAGCTCGTCTACGGCTTGTTCGGACAGCGCATCCACGTAGTGTGCTTTGAGGCCGGCCCGCCGTGCTGCGGTGACGTTACGCCAGTTCGCGTCGGCGAGCACGACTTTGATGCCGACCTCTTCGAGGGTTGCGGCAAGGGCGCGCACCCACTCCACTGCGCCGATGAGCAGTAGTCCCTGCGGCCGCGGCGTCGCCAGCCCCAGTCTGCGTGCCGCCCAGGGGGCCGTGGCGCCGTAGAAGGCGACCGTGCCGGCGATCATCATGAAGGTGAGCGGGGCGAGTCGTGCCGCTTCGGGCGATTGCTCGGCGAGCCGCAGCGCGAAGAGCGACGCAACCGCTGCCGCCACTATTCCTCTGGGTGCCATCAAGGCTAGGAAGGTCCGCTCCTGCCAGGTGAACCCGGATCGCCAGGTGCCGAGCGCCACGGCCGCCGGTCGAATCAGCAGTACGAGGCCCGCTAGGAAAGCGTAACTCCTCCCGCTCGTGTAGTCGGGTTGGGGCAGGGGAAGTCGGGCCGTCAGAATGATGAACAACGCCGAGATGAGGAGGACGCGCAGCACCTCCTTGAACTCGACGATGTGTTTAAGCGAGACCAGCTTCTGGCTCGCCAGGGCGATACCCATCATGGTTACGGCGAGGAGGCCGGATTCAGGTTGCACGAGGTTGGATCCGGTGAAGGCCGCCAGCACGACGGCGAGGGCGGTTGGGTTCTGGAGGAAATCGGGGATCCAGTGGCGCCACTGAATGGCCACGATGAGTGCGGCACCCAGGAGCCCCAGGGAGGTTCCCACCAGGACCGCCTTGAGGACGCCCAATGCGGTTACAGTGAGTCCGCGCTCGAGCCCACCGGCGGCGATGGCCTCGAAGACCAGCACTGCGAGGATCGCACCAATGGGATCGGAGACGATCCCCTCCCATTTAACGGTATCTCCGACGCGCCCCTCGGGTCTGATTTGCCTGAGGAGGGGTCCGATGACGGTTGGTCCCGTGACCGTGAGAACCGCGCCGAGGAGGCTCGCCAAGGGAGGGCTCAGATTGAGCAGCACGAAGGCGAGGACGCTCGCGCCGATCCAGGTGAACAGCACCTGGGCAGTGATGAGGTTCCGCACTACGCGGCCGATGTCCCGTAGTTCTGCGATGTCGAGGCTGAGCCCGCCCTCGAACAGAATCACGGCGACCGAGAGGGAGACGATGGGGAACAGCAGCTCGCCCAGCAGAGCCTCGGGATCGACGATGTCCGTGATGGGGCCCGCAAAGAACCCCACGGCGAGCAGGATGAGGATGCTTGGCATGCGCAGGCGCCAGGCCACCAGCTGGGCCGCGACTCCGAGCAGGACGATGGCGGTCAGACCGAGTGCTACGTCGTGCACGATTCGCGGGAATCTAGTGTCCGGCGAGATGGCGCAGGAGTCCGGTCTCGGCCGCTTGTGCCCTCGCGGCCCTTTGACTTGCAAGCACGGGTCTCCTTTTCCAGATTGCGGGTCCCCGTTTCAGGAGGTGGCACGCCATGCGCGTATATACAGGAGAAGCGATCCGCAATGTGGCTGTAGTCGGCCACGGCGCGAGCGGCAAGACCTCCCTGGTCGATGCGCTAGCGTTCGTGGCAGGCAGCAGCCGCAGGCACGGTTCAGTTCAGGATGGCACCGTTCTCACCGACTACACCCCCGACGAGATCGAACGACAGTACTCTATAAACCTCGCTCTGGCACACGCCGAGTGGGACGAGGCCAAGCTCAATTTGATAGACGCTCCGGGTTACCTGGACTTCATCGGGGACGCCGTGGCGGGGATCTATGCGGCTGATGCCGCGCTTCTCGTGGTGTCGGGAACGGGCGGCGTGGAGGTGGGCACCGAGAAGGTTTGGGAGCACGCCTCGGAGCGGGGCATACCGCGTCTCTTTTTCGTGTCGATGTTGGACAAGGAGAACGCTGATTTCGAGCAGGTTTACGCGGAGATCAAGGAACAACTGACGTCCAAGGTGGTGCCGCTGGAGATCCCGGTGGGCGAAGGTCCGGGCTTCCGTGGGATCATCAATCTGCTCTCCGGCAAGTGCCACATGTACAAGAAGGGGACCAAGATCGGCGAGTACGACGAGGCGGACGTGCCGGATGAGTATAAGGAGCGGTTCGAGCGGTACTCGCAGGAGCTCATCGAGACGGACGACGGGTTGTTGGAGCGCTATCTCGGTGGTGAGGAGATCACGCGGGAAGAGGCGGTGGTTGCGGCTCGAGCAGGTATGGCCGCCGGCGAGTTGTTTCCGCTGTTGTGCGGTTCGGCGCCCTTCACGTACGGGATCAGGGCTCTCTTGACCGCGCTCGTGCAGCTCGTTCCGGCTCCGCCGGAGTGCCGGCCCAAGGTAGCGGAGCGTTGGGGCACCCCGGAGCCCGTCGAGCTCCAGGCCCGGGACGATGCTCCCTTCGTAGCTCAGGTCTTCAAGACGGTGTCGGAGCCTCATGTAGGAGACGTCACGTTCTTCCGCATCTGGCAGGGGAGCGTGTCGAACGGGTCCTCCGTGATGAACGCGCCGCGCAGCGCTTTCGAGAAGCTCAACCACTTGTCCGTGGCGCAGGGCAAGGAGCGCGTGGAAGTACCGATGCTCCATGCCGGCGACATAGGCGTGGTGGCGAAGTTGAAGGATACGCACACCAACGACACGCTTTCGACCGAGGGCATGCAGGTGGTTCTGCCCAAGATCCCGTTTCCAGATCCGCTGACGGTGCTAGCCGTCCGGGTCAAGAAGAGGGGTGAGGAGGACAAGCTATCGACGGGCCTCCAGAAGCTGCACGAGGAGGACCCGACATTCCATTACGAGTACTCGTCAGAGCTGAAGCAAACGCTGATCAGTGGAAGGGGGGAGCGGCACCTGGAGATCATCGTGGGTCGGTTGGAGCGGAAGTTCGGCGTTCACACGGAGCTGATGCGGCCGCGGGTGGCGTATCGGGAGACTTTCAAGGGTAAGGCGGATGGACAGGGGAGGCACAAGAAGCAGACCGGGGGTCGTGGGCAGTTCGGCGATTGTTGGATCCGGATCGCGCCCCTTCCGCGCGGGCGCGGGTACGAGTTCGAGGACCAGATCAAGGGCGGCGTTATTCCGAGCAAGTACGTGCCGGCTGTCGATAAGGGCGTAAGGGAGGCGGCCGAACGAGGCGTCGTGGCCGGGTATCCGGTGGTGGACTTCAAGGTGGAGTGCTTCGATGGTTCGTACCACGACGTCGATAGCAGCGAGCAGTCATTCAGGATGGCGGGGATCCTGGCGTTTCGAAACGTGGCTCCGAAGGCCAAGCCGATTCTGCTGGAGCCGATACTCGAGGTCGAGGTGTGGGTGCCCGAGGAGAACCTGGGTGACGTGATGGGTGATCTATCGGCGCGGCGTGGCCAGATCCTGGGGAGCGAGTCCGAGGGTCGTCGTACGAGGGTCCGGGCGTATGTGCCGGAGGCGGAGATGTACCGTTACTCCACGCAGCTGCACTCGATGACCCACGGTCGCGGGACATTCCGGTGGAGCTTTCACACCTACGAGGAAGCGCCCCCCGACGTGGCCCAGAAAATCATCGAGGAGCGGAAGCGCGAGGAGGAGGAGCAGGGGAAGTAAGGCCCCTCAGCGGCTTGGCTTTCGCCGCCCCGGTCCCGGCGGCCGTCCGTTGTCCCGGGCGCCGGCGGTGGCGCCGTAGCTGTGGCCGTAGTCGGATTCGCCCGCGCCGACGGCAGCAGGTTCGCGCGGCTGGGTCCACACGTACCGCTCACCGCGGTAGTTGCGCAGCACCACTTCCGTGTCGGTGATCTGCTCCACGTATTCTGGCAGCAGCGGGATCTTTCCACCGCCTCCCGGCGCGTCGATGACGAAGTGAGGTACTGCCAGGCCGCTGGTCCATCCTCTCAGACCGGCAACGATCTCCAGTCCCTTCTCGACCGTGGTCTTGAAGTGCTCGACGCCCGCCACGTTGTCGCACATGTACAGGTAGTAAGGCCGAACTCGCGCAGCCAGCAGCTTCCTCATCAGCTCCTTGATGACGTCGACGTCGTCGTTCACCCCTCGGAGGAGGACGGTCTGGCACCCGAGCGGCACCCCGGCGTCGGCCAGCATGCCCAGCCCACGCACGGCGCTAGGGGTGAGCTCAATCGGGTGATTGAAATGGGTGTTGATGTAGATCGGGTGGTGTTTTCTCAGCACCGCGCACAGGCCGGGCGTGATGCGCTCGGGCAAGTGGCACGGGATTCTGCTCCCGATACGGATGATTTCCAGGTGGCGTATGGCACGGAGCCTTCCGAGAATCGATTCGAGGCGACGTTCGGATAGCAACAGCGGATCGCCGCCTGATAGGATCACGTCCCGGATCTCCTCGTGTTCCTCGAGATAGCGAAAGCCGCTCTCCAGCTCCGAGAGCGATATCTTTTCCGGGTCGCCGACCTTGCGGCGCCGCGTGCAGAAGCGGCAGTAAGCCGCGCAAACGGGACTGACGAGGAACAGCGCCCGGTCCGGGTAGCGGTGCGTGATGTTGGGAACGGGGCTGTCGCCGTCCTCGTTGAGGCTGTCGATCATCCCGTCCACTACCTCAAGTTCCTGGAGGTCCGGCACGTACTGTCGCCAGATCGGGTCGCCGGGTTCCTGGATCAGGTCGACCATCGCCGGGGAGATGCGGAACTCGAAGTTGTCCACGGCCTGCTGCAGTCGGTCCAGGTCAGGGAGTTGATCCGCACCGAACCGTTCAACGAGCGCTTGCAGCGAGCGGATACCCTGGTCGCGGAGGAGCTTCTGCCAATCAGCCATTGTCTCTTCCGTTTAGGGGGATGAGCGACTTCGTGTAGATGACGAGATCGTCACGCGGCGCGTAGTAGCCGGGAACGCGGGCGGCGGCGGTGTAGCCGTGTGCTTCGTAGAATGCCCGCGTCGCGCGATAATCGTCCCGGGACGACGTCTCGATGATGATGAGGCCGCCGCCATGTTCCCTTATCGAATTCTCACAGGCTGCTAGCAGTTGCCTCCCCACACCCTGGCGATGCACTGCGGGATCGACGGCGATCCAGTACAGATCCCATGTGGCGACCGTGCCCGGCGTCGGGCCATAGCAGACGAAACCCACGAGGGTTCCTCTCTCATAGGCTCCCAGCGCGTAGTAGTCGTCCCCGGGGGTCTTCGTGGCGTCCTCCAGGACTTCTACCGCGATGTCGATCTCTGCTTGCCGGAAGATGCCGGCCGCCGCGACGATCTCTCGTGCCCGCGCGAGGTCGGCTCCTAGCGGTTGCCGCAGTTCGATGAGAGCCTGGGTGGCGCTCACGCCTGGTGTACCCCCATCTCCGGTACCGGCACGTCGCCGTGCGGCGGGGCTCCCGGCTTCGGCTTTGGCCGCGACAGGGATGCTGAGACGATTCGCAGGACCAGGTCGCGGTATGACCAGCCCGCCGCGGCCGCCATGTTGGCGAGGCCCGCGTCGGTGGAGATGTCAGGGTTGGGATTCACCTCTAGAACCCACGGCCGGCCGTCACGGTCAACGCGGAGGTCCACCCGTCCGTAGCCACTTCCCTGCACCGCGTCCCACGCCTCTCGGGCGGTACGGATTATGTAGTCGGCGAGCTCCGGCTCCACTCGGGCGGGACACACGGGTTGCGTCCCGGCGTCCTCGGCGGAGCCTCGCGTCCACTTGGCATCGAACGATACGATGCGCCATGCACCGTCCGGCATGTTCCGGAAGTCGATCTCCGAGAGCGGCAGCGTGCTCTCGCCGACGAAGGCCACGTTGAACTCGCGGCCGTCGATATAGCGCTGGACGATCGATTCGCCGATGTGGCTCTCGATCCAATCGCCCCGGTGGAGGAGGTTGGCGACATCGGCGTGAACGGCTCCCTGGTCGATGCCCATGCTGGCATCCTCCGCGGCCGGCTTGACAATGGCTGGCGTCGGAAAGTCCGCGGGGATGCGCCGGCCGTTCGGCACGAACCACTGCGGTACCGGGAGGTCGGCCGCGGCGAGGAGGGCGTTCAGCAACGGCTTCCGATGGCAGACGGTCATGGTCCAGGCGGAGCCGCCCGTATGAGGGATGCCCAGGAGCTCGAGGGCCGATGCCACGTTGCACTCCAAACGGCTCACCCCCCCGACTCCCTCGCAGAGGTTGAAGACGAGATCACAGGTCCGGGCGGTGTCGATCCAGGTCAGGTCGGGTTGCACACCAACCCGGAGCACTTCGTGCCCGGCGGCAGCCAGTGCCTCGCTCACGGTGTTCACGGGCTCGAGCACCGAGCGGATGTCGGCAGCCGACCAGTCCGTGGCACCGCCGTCGTACAGGACGACGACTCTCAGCTGGCGGCTCCTGCGAGGGTCGGTACCGACAGAGGCGTTCCCGTGATGCGCTGCCACGCGATGCTCGCGACGTGCTGTATGAGCTCCGCGTGGGTCATACCGGCCTCATGGGCGGCACGCGGAAAGCAGCTGTTTGCGACCGGGTCGGGGATGACGCCCGGGAGCGGGTTGATCTCGATGACCGAGGGAACGCCGGCAGGGTCGAGACGCAGGTCCACTCGGCCCCAGTCGCGGCAACCCAGGCAGCGGTATGCACGTAGCGCGGTATCCCGAAGCACTGCCTCGAGCGCGGGCGCGATAGCGGCAGGGCACTCAAGAATCTCCAGCGGATCGTGCGGCTGGTCCCACGTCCACTTCGCCTCGAAGCCGACGACGGGGACGGCACCGGCTGGGAGTCCGTCGAATCGGTAACGGATCAAGGGAAGACAGGTTGTCCGGTCGCCGTTGCCGAGCACTGCGACCGTGAACTCGTCACCGGGCAGGAAGCTCTCTGCCAGGATGGGCTGCTGGTAGCGGTCGAGCAGGTGGACGCACTGCTCGATGGCGCGGGCGGGATGTTCCACGAGGTTCGCCTGGGTGATTCCCTTGGACGATCCCTCCCACGCCGGCTTGAGAAAGGCCGGATAGTGCTGGAAGCGACGCAGCTGTTCGACATCGTCTCGGTCCGCTATCAGTACGAACGGGGCAGTGGGAATCCCGTGCCGTTGCCAGATCTCCTTGCTCCTGGCCTTGTGCAGCGCGAGGGCCAGGGTGAGCGGATCGCTGCCGGTGTACGGTATCCCGAGGAACTCGGCGATCGCAGGGACCTGAGCTTCGCGACTCGGACCGCTCAAACCTTCCGCCATGTTGAACAGGAGGTCGGGGCGGGAGTTGTGGAGCCGGCTGGGGAAGTCTCCGGTGGCCTCGAGCGGGATCACTTCGCCGAGCGCTGCGAGCGCGTCGGCGACCGCCTGGATCGTCGCGGGCTCATCCCACTCGACGAACGCCTCCACGCATAGCGACTCGGAGGCCCCGTCTCCGTCGGTATCGCCACCGTCTTGGAGGGCATCGGGTCTCTGATTGTATGCGAGCGCGATGCGCATCGAACTCCATATGGAGTTTCAGTTGCGCAACACGATAAGAAATGCCGTTTCGTTACGCAATACTTTTTTCGGGCTTCGCTTGTCGAGGAACGTCCTGTTAGCTCGTCCGATCCTTGCGCTGGTAGGTCAAGAAGCTGAATGGATGGGCGTGCACGTCGTCCTTTGGGTGGTCCACGCAGCCAACGAGCTCCCACTCGTCGGTGTCGATGGACGGGAAGTGGACGTCGCCGTCGATCGATGCGCGAACGACCGTCAGATAGATTCGATCGGCGTGAGGCAGGGCCGCCCGGTAGATCTGGGAGCCGCCCACGACGAACACTTCTTCCTCGTCGGCGCACGCCACCAGCGCCTCATCGAGTGTCCTCGCGACGGTCACGCCCGGCGGCCGGTAGTCGGGGTTTCGGCTCAATACGATGTTGCGGCGGCCGGAGAGCGGGCCGTCGAGTGACTCGAAGGTCTTTCGGCCCATGATCACCGTGTGCCCGACTGTCAAGTCCCGGAAGTGACGCATGTCGTCGGGCAGTCGCCACGGCAGTTGGTTGTCGCGGCCGATGACCCGGTTCTCGGCCATGGCGGCCACGAGTGAGACGATCAGACGGCCACCTTGGCGGCTATGTGTGGATAAGGGTCGTAGTTCTCCAGAATGAAGTCGTCGTAGCGGAAGTCGAAGATCGACTCGACCCGTCGACCCAGCCGCATCGTGGGGAGATTCCTGGGCTCACGCGTCAGTTGTAGCCGCGCTTGCTCCAAATGGTTGTTGTAGAGGTGCGCGTCACCGAACGTGTGGACGAACTCCTTCGGCTCGAGTCCGGTGACGTGTGCGACCATGAGAGTGAGCAAGGAATACGAGGCGATATTGAATGGGACGCCCAGGAAGACGTCCGCGCTCCTCTGATACAGTTGGCATGAGAGGCGACCGTCGACCACGTAGAACTGAAACAGGGCATGACAGGGCGCCAGCGCCATTCTCGGGATGTCAGCCACGTTCCAGGCGCTCACGATCATGCGACGTGAGTCGGGGTAGTCCCGGATCTCGCGAAGCACCTGTTCGATCTGATCGACGGTACCACCGTCGGACGCCGGCCAGGAGCGCCATTGGTAACCGTAGATCGGCCCAAGGTCGCCTTTGTCGTCCGCCCACTCATCCCAGATCCTCACTCCGTGCTTCTTCAAGTAGGCGATGTTGGTGTCACCGTTGAGAAACCAGAGAAGCTCGTGAATGATGGATCGGAGGTGGAGTTTCTTCGTCGTGAGCAGGGGAAACCCCTCGTGGAGATCGAACCGCATCTGGTATCCGAACACACTCAGGGTGCCGGTACCCGTACGGTCGTTCTTCGGTGTCCCGTGATTCAAGATGTGCCGCACGAGGTCCAGATACTGCTTCATCGGCCGGCTGCCCGCGTGGGTTTCACTATACCTTATTAGTGTGATGCGCCTTCCGCCAAGGGTCCGAGGAGACGGCCGGGGAGGAGGCGGCGGCGGGGAGAGCAGAGGGGGCAAGGGGCCCTGTCCAGCGGCTGCCGGCCAGTAACCTGAAATACCCTCGCACCAGGCGGTTGATGGGTGCGACCAGTCGGACCGCGGCGATGGTCCTGCGCACCTCACCTCGCGAGATCTTGACCTTGTGGCCGGGATCCAGCAGGCGCGAATCAGCCTCAGCCAGCCGCAGCGTGCGCACGGCGAAATAGAGTGAGGTGAGACAGAAGAGCCGAATGCCGTAGTCACGACGTGGTAGTACCGTACAGTACTCCAGCGCATCGAGAAGGTGGCCCTTGGCCTTGTGAATGAGCTGCAGCATCACCTGCCGTCCCGCTGCTTGATGTCGTCCGTCCTGAAGCTCTTCCGGCCGGATGCCGGCCAGCTGGCATAGCTGCCGTGGAACGAAGCTCCAGCCGCGGCGCTGATCGTCGGCCACGTCCTTGATGATGTTGGTCAGCTGTAAGCCCAGTCCGAAGCTGGTGGCCAGAGACTCCAGCCGACGGTATCGCTCGGGTCTCATGCCGTCTCGATGCAGCCGGAACAGCTCGGTGAGAAGGTGGCCAACTGTTCCAGCTACGTAGTAGCAGTAACGATCCAACTCCTCGACCGTTGCCAGGCTGTCGAGCCCGCCCAGCAGACGCCTCCGTCCCGCCCCCACGAATTCGGCCATGCCACTGCACATCTCCTGCACCCACGGCCGAACTGCCGCTTGATGACCCGGCGGGAGCCGGCCGAACTGGTCGAGAACCGTCACGGTGTTCTTGGCCAGCACCTCCTCACTCGTCTTCGCATCGGGGAAGGCTTCACCGATGAAAGCGGCGTCGGCGGGCCGACCGGGATCGAGGCTGCGTCGGAAGCGAGTCAGCAGATCCACCTGTATGTCCGGGTCGAGGCCGGTCGTGTCCTCGATCGTGTCGGCGATGCGGCACAGAAGGTACGCCACCAGGACGGAGTGACGCAGGTCGGCCGGCAGAAGGTGGATGCAGATCGCGAAGGTGCGCGAGACCCTGGGTAGCATCTCGACGCAGAAGGCTCGTCCTGCTTGGCCGGTCAGGGGCACGGCGGCTCGGGTGACCATGGATCGCTCGCTAATAGTGCGCTCCGGGTCCGGCTCCGTCTAGCGCGGAAAGCCGCGGTGCAAGGCCGCCAGGATCCGCTCGAGCACTCTCCATCCGGGATGCCCGGGTGGGACCATTATCTCCCGCTGTCGCTCGGGCAGTGACGGATCCATGGTCCGCTCCGTGACCACTTCTGCTGTGACCTGCGCTTCTCCCTCTCCGACTGGGTCGATCCAGAACCGTAACCGGACTATAGGACTGATCGGCGCCCGCGTAGAGTCTTCTTGAACGAAGCGCGCGTCGAATCGCCGGGTCTCCAGGTAGCCCTCCTCCGAGGTCATCACCCTGACTCGGATCGAATCCGCGGCGAGGACATCGGCGAGATGAGTGACGATGTCGCTGGGGTCACCACGGAGGGTGTCTATTCTGGCGAGTGGCAGAGGTGTCAGGTATGGGCGCACGTCACCGCCGCCGCATGCGTGACCGATTCCGGCGGCGACGACCACGCACAAAGCGGGAACGCGGGGAGCGGCGCTGCGGTGTTCCCGCGGGTTACTCGTGTTTGCGTTCCGGGGTGCTGGCTGAGTTAGTCTGATCGGCCCCCTCCTCGGGTGAGTCTGCCGGTGCCGCCGGCGTCTCGTGCTCCTCTCCCAGCTCGCGCTCACGCTCAGTCTCACGGTCGGCGACCGCATCCTCGATCACGTTAGTGGGAATGCCGCCAGCGTGTTCGAAGACTATCCTGCCTCCCAGATGTGCCGTCCACAGAACGAAGACCGCTCCGGCGCCGGCAACTACCAGATAGGCCTGCCGCTCCGCTCCTCCCAAACTTCCGCGGCGCCAGATCCTCCACGCGCCGAGGCCGACGACGAGGGCGGTGAGCGCCTTTCCCATGAGCTCGTGGCGCTCGAGCAGCTCGTGCACTGCTTGCCCGTGCTCGACTGCTTCCTCGGCCGCGAGACCCGAGACGAGTGCGAGCACGGCACCGCCGGCCCCAACGACCAGGGTCCAGAAGGCAGCGGCCTTGAGCGAATCTCTCCTGGTCATTCCACCGGCGAGGTCGAGCACCACCGAAAGCAACAGCAGGATCGACGGGAAATCGTTCAACGCGGCATGCCACTGGGCGGCGTTCGTGGGAAACATTTTAGCGGTCCCTTGTGAGGATGCGTGTTAGACGCCGAGGTTCTTTTTGATGTCGCCGGCCAGCCGGCCCAAGGGACCGTAACTGCGCACAGCGTTCTTCGGCTTGGCGTCGATGTCGCCGTGCTCGAGCCGGTCCAGCACTTGTTCCAGCGCCACCTGGACCCGTTCGACGGTCCGTCGGCGGGTTCGCGCCACCCCAAAAGCCGCGGGGACCGCTACCACCGTCGGTACCACGGCCAGCGGAGGGAAGAACCCCAGAGCCAGCAGCGTCGCCGTCGTGAGCGTCCCGGCGCCTGCGAAGAAGAAGAAGCCACCGAGGTGCTGCCCCACGGTGTTGCTGAGATCCGCCACCAGCTGAACGTGACAACGGTTCTCGTCGAGGCCCACGACCTCGCCCACGACCTCACGGGCACGAGCGAGCGCGTACTGCCGGCCTTCCAGGTCCAGCGACCGCCTGATCAGTGCGAGCGCTCCCTTGCGGGCCTCCCACGACGTGCTATTGGGGTAACGCCGCTTTACCTGAAGTAGTTCGTAGTCGGTCATCCAACGATGCAGCGCCTGCTCGACCGCGTTCGCCGCACCTTCGAGCGTCCTGCTGGCTGCGACTCTGCGGGGACCCGTGAGCCAGGTCGTGAAGCCTCGCTCCTCATCGAACACGCCGCGAGTGCGCTCCTCCATGAGGGCCTGGCGCAGGTAAGGGGCGGGAATGCCCACCTCGTTGCCGAGTCGCATGAGCTCGGGCTCGGTGAGGCCCTCCCCGATCTCATGCTCGCTCGCCTGGAGCTCGGCAGCACGCCGAATGATCCGCTCCAAGGCGCCGCGATCGATGCGCTGACCACGGGGTACTAGATCCGCCATCTCACCGGCTCAGAACGCCTCCACGATCACTGCCGCGCCCTGGCCTCCTCCGATGCACGCCGAGCCCAAACCATAGCGTTTGCCGGATGCCCGGAGCGCGTGCAGGAGATGGATCGTGATGCGGGCACCGCTCGCGGCGAGCGGGTGCCCGATCGCGATGGCGCCGCCGTGCACGTTGGTGCGCTCCCTGTCGAGGCCGAGTTCTCTCTCCACAGCGACGTACTGGGGGGCGAACGCCTCGTTGACCTCGATGAGATCGATTTCGTCCAGGCCCAGCCCGGCTTTTTCGAGCGCCTTGTGCGCCGCTGGTGCCGGGCCGATCCCCATGTATCGCGGTTCCACACCAGCCATGGCCCACGCGACGAGGCGGCCGAGCGGCGGGAGGTCCCTCTCCCGCGCGAACGCCTCGTCCGCGATCACAGTGGCGGCCGCTCCGTCGCAGATCCCCGAAGCATTCCCCGCAGTGACGAGGCCGTCCTTCTTGAAGTAGGGCGGCAGCGCGAGTAGGGCTTCGAGCGTCGTGTCGGGCCTCATATGCTCGTCCGCCCGCCACTCCACGCGCTCGCCGCGCTTGTTGTCCTCGAACGGCACGGGGATCACCTCATCTTCGAACACGCCGTCGTCCCAGGCCTGTTTCGCCCTCCGTTGGCTGAGGAGCGCATACTCGTCCACTTCGCGCCGCTGGAGGCCGTACTTCTCGGCCAGGTTCTCAGCCGTCTGCGCCATCGAGTAGCCGCATTGAGTGTCCGTCAGCGCTTCCCACAAGGAGTCCTCAAGTCCGGATGTCGGCCCCAGTCGCAATCCCCAGCGGGCACCTCTCACTACGTGGGGTGCCTGGCTCATGGATTCAGTCCCACCAGCGAGCACCGCCGCGGACTCGCGAAGCAGGATCTGTTGCGCTCCCTGAATGATCGCCTCGAAGCCGGAACCGCACAGGCGGTTGACCGTTACCGCTGGCACTTCGACCGGGAGTCCCGCCTGGAGGCCCACGTGACGCGCCAGGTAGATGGCGTCGGCCGATGTCTGCTGGGCGTTCCCGAACACGACGTGGTCCAACTGATCGGGCGCAACTCCCGCTCGCTCGATCGCCCATCGTGCCGCCGTGGCACCGAGGTCGGTCGCCGAGTGGTTCTTGAGGGCGCCACCGAATCTTCCGAACCCGGTTCGAACACCCGAGAGGAATACGACGTCCTTTTCCCGACCCTGGGTCTTCATGAAGCGCAATCCCGTCCGTGGCGGAGTTGATGCAGGAATGGTGAATATAACGGCGAGTGCGGAGGTGGTAGGGAGAGAGTTAGCCCCCCGTTGCCGGCCTCCCGCAGCTCACGCAGTACTGCCACCCGGGCTCCACCTCGTCTCCGCACTCGCGGCAAGTCGTCGTGGCCAGCTGCCGGGCACAGAAGGGGCAGAAGATCACCGTGCGATGGCTCGGCAGCTCGGCCCCGCAGTCGGGGCATCTCTTCTGGGTTCCGCCCGCGTCCGGGGTCACTCGCACCGCCTCGAAGACGGGCTCTCCCGTGTCCGGCTCCGCCCGATCGGCGCGGGTAGTCGTGGGTTCACCCTCGGCTGGGTGCGGCTCGACTACGGGTCTCTGGGGAAGCGGGGCCTCGGACTCGGTGGGGGCGGAGGGGGCCGGGGGCGCGTAAGGCGACGTGCTCGCGCCTGTCGCGGCGGCCTCGTGGGGCTCCGCTCCTTGGGCTAGTTCCTCGGCTTCCTCGAGGCCGGGGGGAGCGGGGGGAGCGGGGGGAGCGTATGCCTGCGATTCGTTCAGCACCCGCCGTACGGCCTCTTCGCTGAGCACTACGCGGGCGGCGGCGTATTCGCGGAAGGCCGCTGTGTCGGGGTTCACGCTGCCGGCCTCAGTCGCAAGGGCCTCGCGGGCCTCCTCCGGTTCCACCGTGGCGTATCCTCGCTCACCGGCGAGCAGGCGCAGGACGGCCATCTCGTAGTCCCCTATGGAGTCGAACTCAAGCTCCCTTCGGAAGGCGCGGTACGGCAGCAGCGTCTGATAGAGTTCCGATACCAGGAACGGCGTTCCCGGCCGGTGAGATTCGTCGGCCTCCATGATGGTGACGAGTCGGCGGAACAGCCGATCGAGGTCATCCATCGTATGAGTCCGTCAGCGCCATTCGTTCTCCCAGCGGTTGTATTCGACTGCGGTGACGCCGGTTCTCACGAGAAGTTCGAGACCGGAGGGATCGCGGTACCTGCGGCGGAAGAACACGTGGGTCACTCCGGAGTTGATCATCAGCTTCGCGCAGGCGACGCATGGACTGTCCGTCACGAAGATAACCTTGTCGCGCATGCCGCCAGGTGCCTTGACGAGGGCGTTTACCTCTGAGTGAATGCAGCCGCAGCTTCCGGGCACCGTCGAGTCGCAGCGGTTCGGCAGGCCCCTGGCGTTCCCGTTGTACCCGATCGCAACCACGTTCTCGAGTTGTGCGTCCGTGATCACCGTTCCCACCTGAAGGCGGGTGCAGGTGGATCGCTTGGCGAGGTCCTCGGCCATGCGCATGTAAACCTCGTACAGAGGGATACGGTCAACCGGAGCTTCGGTGCCGTCCGGAAGCAGGTTCAGCGGATGCGTGTTGGCGCTCACGCCGTCTTTGAACACCGTCATGGGTCGTAAGCCATTTGGGATTCGAATTGTGCGAATGTCCGGTCGGGATCGTAGTCCACGTATCGCCCGCGGGCTTTGTGCTCGTCCAGCCAGCGCATGAACTCGGACGCGACGGCCCCCTGGGAGTGGATCTGGTCGCGGGCTGCACGGACGGCGAGATCGTTGACGTACTCGTTCTTGGGATCCCCCGCGTGTCCCCGCGTCCAGCGCCAGGTGACGGCGTGCTTTCGTCCCACCCGGTCCAGTGTCTTCCAGAGTTTGAGGTTCATGACTTCGCCCTTCTTGCGGCGCCATCCGCGGGTACGCCATGCGGGCATCCATTCCGTCGCGCCCTTGACCAGGTACTCCGAGTCGGAGACGAATACCACTCGCAGCCGGTTTCCCTTGCCGGCGAGCAGTACGAGCGTGGCGATGGCTCCGTTCAGCGCCATTCTGTTGTTGGTGGTCGCGGGCGACGAGATGTACACGTCCCGCCTCGCGACGGCATTGCCGGAGCGCACCTCGATCAGAGAGGCCGCTCCGCCAGGGGCCTCTCCCTCCTGGTCGTTGCCGAGACAGCTCTCGTCAGCGTGAACGAGGGCGAACGGCAGATTGGCATCAGCCATGCCGCAGAGTGACCCTCACCTCGACCGCTTCGGCCGAGACGACTTCCCCGATGATTGCTGCGGCGGGGGTCGCCTGTTCCTCCAGTGCGGCCACGAGCTCGCTCGCTCGCTCCCCGGCCACGGCGATGAGAAGGCCGCCCGAAGTCTGGGCGTCACACAGCAGCGTTCGGTCGACGTCCATCACCGCACGGTCCCACTGCGTCCACTCCTCGGCAGCATCGCGGTTGCGTTTCGTGCCGCCCGGAACGGCGCCTTGCTCGGCCAGCTCCCTCGCCGACTCAATGACCGGCACTGCGTCGAGCCACAGGCGGGCTCCGGCGGAGCTCGCCGACAGCATGTTCCACAGATGGCCCAGAAGTCCGAAACCGGTCACGTCGGTCGCGGCGCGGACCGAGTTTCCGACGGATCGCATCGCGCGAAGCGCGCCGGCGTTCAGAGTCCGCATAACGCCGACGGCTTCCATCATGTCGGGCTCCGTGATCAGTGCGCGCTTGAGTGCGGTGCTCATGATTCCCGTTCCGATCGGCTTCGTGAGAACGAGCCTATCGCCGGGCTGCGCGCCGGCCAGCGTGATGATCTGGTCCGTTGGCACCTCCCCGATCGCCACCATGCCGAACTTGGGCTCCGGGTCGTCGATAGAGTGCCCTCCGAGTACCAGGGCCCCGGCTTCGCGCGCGACGTCGGAGCCACCTCGAACGGTCTCCCCCAACAGCGCCAGCATATCGGACTCGCGGGGCCAAGCCACTAGATTGAGTGCGACCAACGGGGTTGCGCCCATCGCGTAGAGGTCACTGAAGGCATTGGCGGCCGCGATGGCCCCGAAGGTGTATGCGTCGTCCACGATGGGCGTGAAGAAGTCCACCGACGCCACCATCGCACGGTTGCCGGAGATTCGGTACACGGCGGCGTCGTCGCGGGTGGCGGCGGTCACCAGCGCCCGCGGGTCGTCGATCGTCGGCACGTTGCGCAGGACCTGCGCGAGCTCAGCAGGGCCGAGCTTGCAGGCTCAACCCGCGCCGTGCGACAGAGACGTCAGGCGGATCCGGGGCCGTTGATCCTGCGGGACGTCATCCATCGTGCGTCTCCTTCCGTCGAGGCGTTATGAGCGAATTGTGGCGTGCGGTCGCGACCGCGTTTGCGTTGGGAGTGGTGCATGCCCTCGAGGTTGATCACCTCGTCGCCGTCGGCGTGTTCGTTGGCAGGCGGCCACGCGTGGCCACGGCGGCGGCTTACGGTGCCCGCTGGGGCATAGGGCATGCCTCCGTTGTCTTCGTGGTGGGGAGCCTCCTCGCTTGGAGCGGTCTCAAGGTGCCTCCGGGGGGCGCTTCGTGGGTAGAGCTCGGGGTCGGCGCCATGCTGATCGCGCTCGGCGTTTGGGGAGTGCGGGCGGCCGCCCGGCTCCATGTCCACGACCCTGCGCAACACGGGGGTCATGCGCACCTGCACTCCCACTCGTCCGGGATGCATCCGCACGACCACCGGCACTCGGATCCGGCAGTGCGCCACCGGCACCTCCCCACACTAGTCGGGGCGGTCCACGGTCTCGCGGGCACTGTTCCCGTGGTCGCCATCATCCCCGTCGCGCTCATCACCAATCTCGGATCCGCGTTGGCCTATCTCGCCGCCTTCGGTCTGGGGTCAATTCTCGCGATGGGCCTGTATGCCGCACTCGCCGCACTCGCAGTCGATGTCACCGCGCGCTCGGAGATGACCGCTCGGTGGATCGCCCGGCTGACGGCCGGAGGGAGCGGCGGGCTCGGCATTTGGTGGATCATCAGGGCCGGTGCTGAACTCTCCCGCTGAGCCGGGTTCACGAAGCCGCAGCCGTGAGCACCCGCACGGCAACCAGTGCCGGCTCCTCTCGGCCGTCGGCGTCAAGTGCTCCGTTCGCGAGCTGCATACTACACAATAATGGGGCAGCCTGCTCCAGCGCCTCCCGCGCGGCCGAAGTGTGAGCCGAGGAGAGCATGTCGAGTGCGTGGAACAGATGGGCCCCGTCCCACCGGCCGTCGCGATCCTGTCGGTCGGCTACATGCCGCGTCAATCTCTGGAGCGGTTCCCGGTATGCGGGAGGTGCGAGGGCCAGCGCTCCCAGGGCGAAGAAGGTGAGGTCCTGGCCGCCATCGAGCTCGAGATCGTCGGGGCGTTCCGCCAGGGAGAGGACGCTGTCGAGATGCCGGCGCACACTCGCCCGCCGCTCTTCGCCCGCGCGCAGGACGACGCGCAGAGCGGCACAGCTCGCCGCGAATCTGGCAGCGCTTTCGGACGTGGCCGTGACGCCGGTGGGAAACGATAGGGGCGCGAGGGGCCGGTCGGCGCCTCCCGGGGAGAAGAACCCCTTCATGAAGTGGTAACACAGATTGCGCTCGTGGCGGTCCTCGCTGCAACCCTCGGCGAAATGGCCCGGCCGGTCCTGCTGGGCCAGAACATATCCGATCGTTCGCACGACCGCGGCGTGATCGGTGGGGCAGCCGAGGTCGAGGAGTTCCCACGCCGTCCAGGCCGTGTCCACCAGCGAGCCATCCACGCTGCCGTCGATTCGAGTTCTCCGACGGCGTTCACGTACCAGGTGCTCGGCTAGCTGGGCGTCGCCGCTCTTCACCCGGTTCAGGAGTCGGCGCGCGAGTAGGCCGGCACGGGTCTCGCGGTCCTCAAAGAAGGCGGCCAGTCTGTCGAGTGCGTCGGAGATCCCGCTGGCGGTGGTCCCGTTCATCGACTAGTGAAAGATGGTGTCGCGACCGAAGCGGGTGAAGCGGGGGTCATTCTACTCCGGTTCCGGGTCTCTCGAGGTATGATCGTGGATGATTCGCCATCGACCGGCGGCTCTGCGCAACACGAGAGTAAACGGCCCTCGGCCGGTCACCGAGTCCCCGCGGAACAGCACGAAACTGGCGGTGGCCATAGCGTACTCGGATCCGAGCGGCTCAGCCCTGATCTCCTCGAACCGGAGGGAATCTCGCGTGGTGCCCGGCGCAAAGGATGGAGCGTAATTGTCTCGAATCCAGTCGTATCCGTAGTGCACTCGACCTCCGGATACGAAGCTCGTAGTGGAGTCCGCGGCGTAGTCTGATAGAAACGCCTCCAGATCACCGGCGTTCCACGCTGCCGCTGACCTGCGCAGCATGACTTCGATCTCGTCCTTGAGATCCGGTGCGGGAGGTTGGGGAGCACAGGCCGCAAGAACGAGTACCGTGATCCCGGCGCGCATCATATACTTGCCTCGCGTAACCGCCTTAACTCATTGGGAGAAACGCCAACCTATCTCGAGCCGGGCCGAGCGCAAGCCGGTCCGAAGTCGTCTTGACGCAGCCATTGTCCCGCTCGGCCGGCGCTCTGCGCGCGCTGCTCGCCTCACGCGAGCGGGTGGCCGTGTGTCTGGACGTGGACGGCACATTGGCTCCCATAGCGGCCAGTCCGGGCGGGGCGCGCGTTCCGGCGGGGACACGGAGAGCACTACGGAGGATTCGCGCTCATGACATCGCGACACTCATCGTTGTATCCGGGCGCCGGGCGGTGGAGGCGCGGAATCTGGTGGCGACGCCGGTGGACTGGACGATCGGCAACCATGGATTCGAACTCGCTCGCGGCGGTGCTCCTGCTCGTCCCTTTGGAAGTTGGCGAGGGAGCAGCAGTGTCAGGTGTGCGGCGGAAAGGATCGCCGAGGCAATCGAGGGACTGCGTGGCGTTTCTCTGGAGGACAAGGGGTGGACGCTCGCGGTGCACTATCGGCGTGGGGGAACCAGGGCGGCACCACTCGTGTGGCGTCGTGTCAGGACCGCGGTCCGGGGGCTCGACGTCCAATTGCTGGGGGGAAAGCAATATGTGGACGTTCGCCCCGCGGGAGGCTGGGACAAGGGGAAGGCGGTGAAGCGCCTGCTCGCGGGCATCTACGGATCCAGGTGGCTCGATCAGGTGGCCGTGCTCTACGCGGGGGATGACGTCACCGACGAGCACGTCTTCACGCAGCTTCCCGCCGCCGCACTCACGGTGAAGGTAGGAACGGGTCCAACCCAGGCGCGGTTCCGCACGCGATCTCCGGAGACGCTCGAGCGGTGGCTCCGGTTCGTGGCGGGAGAGCTTCCGTGAGGCGGTCGTTCCAAGGGGCACGGGGCCGAGCCATACGGGCCGCCCCGAGCGTCACCCCGGTCCGCGGCGCGTGAGCTAGCGCCTCTTCTTTCTCACCCGCTTGGAGGATTTCTTCTTGCGTGCGGTCCTACGCGCCGCCTTTTTTGGGGATTTGCTGCGCGTCGCGGCCTTGCGCTTGGCCGACCTGCGCTGAGCCGGGCCTTTCTTTTTCGCGGCCTTCTTCCGCTTCGCCGTCTTGGCGCGTGGGGTCGCCTTCTTCTTCGCGGCCTTCTTCTTGGCCTTCTTTGCCGTCCGGGCCTTGGGCCGCACGGGTTTGCGCTGCGGCTTTTTCTTCTCGGGAGCAGGGGTGGGCTTGGACCAGAT
>JBHIEQ010000004.1:0-21813 GCA_046760725.1 Gemmatimonadales bacterium | reverse complement strand
AAACCGGCCCGAAACACGGTTCCGCGGACGCGATCGGCACGCGACGAGTCGAAGCCGAGGCCCGTGAGCACGGGCACCGAGTCGATCGTGATCGACACCTCGAATGCCTCTCCGGCGGGAGCGACCTCGACCGTCACGTGATAACGCAGTTCGTATGTGGTACCCACTGTATCGCCATCGAGCTCCTGCCGGACACTGCCGTGCGTGACGGCACGATAGCTCGCCACAAACGGTCGATAGGAAATCGCACCTGGATCGGGTTGGCTCGAAGGCGGCACGGAACCGGCCGGAACACCCCGGCCGCAGGCGAGAGCGCCCACGGCGACCGCCACGAGAGGTCTCACTCGTCTTCCGCCGCTTCCACAGACAAGAGCTCGGGGCGGGTGCGGCCGAACACGGCGAACATCTCGCCCTTCTCCGAGGAGACATGGAGCAGCTTCCACCCTTTGCGCCTCATTTCTCCACGCCACCCGATCAGTTGCTGCCAGCGGGCGGTGGTCGTCCGGAAGACCCGCAGCTCGGCCACCCTCTCCCAACTTTCCGGGTAGCGCCGACCCGGGGACCGGGGATGGCCGGGTTCCGCACTGGTGCCGGTTGTCACGCCGAAATGATATGTGAGCCGGGAGCGGGGGGCCAGGGTTGGCGGGGCCGTAAGCCGAGTTCTGTTCGAGCGCTGAGCGCGTCGGACGGTCATCTATCTGGGATGGCGGTCACCCGCCACCTCAAGCGGCCTACCCGCGGCTCGAGCGGTCCGGGCCGGACCTCGCCGCCTATTCGGCCTTGCTCCGACTGGGGGTTGCCGTGCCGCGGCTGTTACCAGCCGCGCGGTGGGCTCTTACCCCACCATTTCACCCTTACCCGCCGAGCGAGTCGGCAGGCGGTATGCTTTCTGTTGCCCTATCCGTCGCCTCGCGGCGCCCAGGCGTTACCTGGCAGTCTGCCCTGTGGAGCTCGGACTTTCCTCGGTCCGCGCGCGGCGAACCGCGACCGTCACGCCCCACCACCCCATCAGCCACTCCGCTGCAATCTAGCCACCCGACAACGGGTGACCAGGGCCTCGTCTCCTGCCGCGACCCGGATGCGGCACCCTCACGTTGAGGCGGAGTTGAGCCGACTGCCCCATTGTCGCGTGAGCATACACCGGGAGGTGCCGTGCCGCAGCTTCGTGTGATGCGTTCGAAGATCGCAGTGGCGACGCTCCTGGAGCCTCACGACCGAGAGCGTCTCGACGCGGCGGCCAGGGGGCGGTTCCACGCGCTTCACGCGGACTCGCTTCAGCAGGTGGTGCGATCGGTGCGGGAGCAGCCTGTCCACGCCGTCTTTCTCTCTCCCAGTAAGGTGCCGGCAAGCGAGCTGCCGGCGGTCGCCTCATTCGTGGGCAGGTTTCCCGGGGTACCGGCGGTCGCTTTCGTATCGCGACACGATCGTGTCTCGAGCGAGCGCCTGCTTCAGCTCGGCTCGCACGGTGTGAGGCAGATACTGGATCTGACCGGCAGGGAGGGTTGGCAGCGACTGCGAGACTTGGTATCACATCCCGCGACGCCCACGGCGGCGGTGATCCTGGCGCGAGTCATCCCGGAGCTGGGTGAGACGACTCACAGTTGCCGCCGGTTCTTCCAGATACTGATCAGGCTCGCACCCGACGTGAGTACCGTGAAGCTCCTTGCCCGGTATCTGTCCCTCGAACCCAGCACGTTCATGTCACGGTTCTTCCGGGCCGGGCTTCCCACGCCGAAACGGTATCTGGCGGCGGTCCGATTGTTGTATGCCGCAGCGCTCCTGCGTTCGAGAGGCCTCTCGATCTCGGACGTCGCTCACCAGCTCGATTACTCCTCACCGCAGAGCTTCGGGAGGCACGTGAAGAACTCGCTGGGCCTCACGGCTTCGGAATTCCGCCGCAGGTACTCGCTGCACACCGCAATCGATGACTTCATCACCCGCCTGATCGTGCCGTTTCGAGCGGCGTTGCGCACCTTTACCCCACTCGACGACGGGATGGGGGACCCGGGAGCAGGATGGTGGCGGGCGCCAGGTGCGGTCTAGGCGGGTGACCCCCCGCCCCCCTATTCCCCTGCCCCTCCGGGCTCCGGGGACAGGCCTAGCTCCGCGAGGGAGACCATGGTCCGTAGTTCATAGCCCGCCCGGGTGATGGCCTCGCGGCCTCCTTCCCCACGGTCGATCAGAGCCAGGACGCCGAGGACCGCCCCTCCCTGTGCAGCCACCGCGTCTATGGCCTCGAGGGCAGAGGCACCGGTCGTCACGACGTCCTCCACGATCACCACGGACTGACCAGTGCGGAAGCAACCCTCTATTCGACTCCTGGTTCCGTGCGTCTTCTGGGCCTTACGAACCGTGAAGGCGTCGATCTCGGGCGGCTCGGAGCAGCTCGCCAACGCGACGGCGTACGCCACCGGGTCAGCGCCGAGGGTGAGGCCCCCCACGCAGTCGGGAGCCCAGCCCTCGGCGCGGATCACCTGCAGCCCCAGCGGCCCGATGAGCTCGATTCCCCTCGCCGACATAGTGGTCCGCCTGGCGTCAATGTAGTAGGAGGACGGGCGTCCCGAGGCGAGCGTGAAGCTTCCGAGCTCGACGGAATTGTCGCGCAAGAGACGGACGAGCTCACCTCTCGCGTTCACCGGCGGCCCTCCGCCCCAGACGAGAGGAGTGATGCTGCAGGGAAGGCGTAGTTGCGACTACTACTACTATCCGCAGAATGCCGTTGCTCACGGGATTCGGGCTGGAACTCATCGCTTGGCACCGAGCCACCTCTTGAGCGTGCCCATGACGCTGTCGGCTCTCTTGGGCCCGAGTTCCGCCACCTCACTCGCCGTCACTCCTTGCTCCACGGCCTGTCTCAGGTCATCGGCGAATCGCTCGACCGAGGCGTGTCTTCTGGTCGGCTCGCGTTCGAGTCCCCTCATGACGGCGCTCTCGAGCGCGGCCGAGAACCGGAGTCCCTCCCCTGCCTCGTTGAGTGGCGTGGGGGGCTTGGTGAGCAGCTGCTGGAACAGCTCTCGCGGCGAACGTCCCCGGTATGGATGTCTCCCGGTCAGCAGGTAGTAGGCAATCGTCGCCAGGCTGTAGATGTCGGCCGCTTCGCCCACGAGCTCGCCCGAGAGCGCCTCGGGCGCGACGTAGTTGAGGGTACCTACAAAGAACCCTGTTCGCGTAAGGCGCTCGCTCGCATCGAGCTGGGCGTCGCGCGCTATGCCGAAGTCGAGCAGCTTCACTGCGCGGCTCTCGGGGTCGAACATGATGTTTTCTGGCTTGAGGTCCCGATGAATGATGCCCACCTCGTGAGTCGCGGCGAGGCCTTGGGCGAGCTCGCTCACGATGTGGGCCACCAGCCCCGGCGACAGTTGGCCCCTGCGTTCCGCATAATAGGAGAGCGGTTCGCCGTTCGCCCACTCAACCGCCAGATAGTGGAGACCGTCTTCCTCGCCGAAGTCGTAGGTGCGGGCCACCGCACGGTGCTGCACGCGACTCCCGTAGCCCGCCTCTCGCAGGAACCGCTTGACCGCCGTGGGATCGTTTCGCAACCGCTCGCGTAGGATTTTCATGGCCGCAGTGCCGCGCTCGGGATGTCGCGCGCGGTACACCGTCGCAGTACCGCCTTCACCGACTCGTTCCAGCAGACGGTATCCCGCGACGGTTCGTCCAGCGAGGTTCTCCGAGGACATGCGTGGGCGAAACTAGTGGCGCCCTTGATGGCGAGCAAGTAGAGCGTGAAACTACACAAAGACATCACATGCGTGCCCAGCTGATTCCCCGCGTGCGGCCCCTCGTCGTCCTCGCTTGCGCGATCTTCCCAATTGCCTGCGGCTCGTGGCAGACGGCCGGCCGAAGCGTGGGCCCGGATCCCAGTTCGATGATTCCGCGCCTGTTCGACCCGGCCCTTATCTACCGTGAGATGGGCCTCCTCACCGCCAGAGAGCCCGTTCCCTTCGTGGGTGCCGTGCATTGGCTGGCGGGCCCGAGCAGTGATTCGACCCTGGGAGTCGTCGGGCTGTCCCTCTCGAGTGACGCTCTCACGTTCCGTCGCCAGGGGACGTTGTTCGAGGCCCGCTACCGAGTCGATGGGGTGTTCCGGCAAAACTCGAGCGTGGTCCGGGAGTTCTCGAGCGAGGAGACGGTGCGCGTCGTGACGTTCGACGAGACGAAACGGACCGACGAGAGCTTGATATTCCAGCGGTTCGTATCGCTGCCTGCCGGCACTTTGACCGTGAGCGTGTCGGTGAGAGATGTCTATTCCGCGGGCGTAAGTACGGCCCAGGGAACGCTCGTGGTCCCGTCGTACGGGGCGGACCGGCGGCTTTCCTCCCTGGTCCCGGTGCACGAGGCTGTTTCGAGAGCGACGCGCGCAGCGATTCCCGAGTTCGTGTTGAACCCGAGGGCCACAGCTCCGTACGGGTCCGATACGGTCTCGCTCTACTTCGAGGTCTACCGACTCGCCGAAAAGGCCTCGCTATACCTTCGAGCCGTCGAGCGATCGGACGAGACCGAGGTCTGGCGGGACAGCGTTGTGCTGCTCCCTGCGCCGGAACTCGCCGCCCAAGTGGTTCGCGTACCGACGTCCTCGTTGTCGGTCGGGGAGATACGGTTCGACGCGGTCCTGGATAGTTCGGCGGATACCGTGCACGTCGCGGCGCTGGTCAGTTTCTCCGATGAGTGGGCCATCTCGAACTTCGAGCAGACGCTCTCTTTGTTGCGCTACTTCGGTCCCGACTCGACGCGGCGTCGATTGCTCGATGCACCGGTGGAGGCCCGCCGGGAGCAGTGGAAGGAGTTCTGGCGGGAGACCGATCCCGACCCGGATACGCCGGAGAACGAGGCACTGAATCGGTATTTCGCTCGCTTGATGGAGGCGAACGAGCGGTTTGGTGAGGCGACGGAAGCCGGCTGGCTCACCGACCGTGGGGAAGTGTTCATTACCTTGGGGGAGCCGGATCAGGTGCTCGAGTCGGGCTCCGAGTTCGAGATCAGGGGCTCGCGGGTGATTCGTTGGAGCTATCAGGCCTACAGATTGACCATAGACTTCGTCGATGAAACTGGATTCGGCAGGTTTCGCCTCACGCCGGCGTCGCGCGCGGAGTTCTTGTCCGTCAAGGATCGACTGGGCACGAGTGGTTAGGCGGAGTGGGATTTCGACCGCACTGGCCGCAGCTCTGGCCACGTGGGCCGCAGGCGAGTCGGCCTCCCAGGTGGCGGCGGCTTGGGCGGATGCTTCGGCGCGTGTCCAGTCGCGGGAGGGCGAGCTCACGGCTGCCGTGGCCCTCGCCGCGTATGAGGCGGGCGAGTTCGAGAGAGCGGGAGAGCTGTTCGCGACGCTCGCTACCGGGGAGCGGGGAGAGGCGCGCGGTGTGTTGCAGGCGCGCGCGGCCGACGCCCTCGAGAGGGCCGGCTACGCCCCTGCGGCAGCGGAGCTCTACCATGCTGCCGGAACGGCGCTGCCGGAGATAGCCGCGTGGTTGTCGCTCAGGGAGGCACGCGCGTCCGGTGACTCGGGCCTCGCGTTTTCACTGCTCGGCCGGGAAGGGGACCCCCGGCGGCGCCTGGTGCTGGAGGTCCGGGCCGGGATCCTCCTCGCTTCCGGTGATACGGTTGGTGCCGTAAGGGACCTGTCCAAAGCGGGGCTCCCCGTGGCGGCGGCCTGGCTGGCGCTGGCAGGGAATGATACGGCTCGTGCGCGGGATCTGGTCTACGGAGCTCTGGAGCACCGAGACACAGCGGAGATCCGAAGGGCGATCGAGGCGGCAGAGGGGGCCGAGGGGACCCTCGGTCCACGCTCGCCGGCAGACTTCCGGGCGCTGGCGGAAGGGCATGGCCGGCTGAACCGGGTGCGGGAGGCTGCTGCGCTCGCGCGTAGGGCGGTGGCTCTGGGGGACACGTCGGTGGAAGCGCTGGTTCTCTTGGGTCGGCTGGAGCTGGCGCGAAGGCAGTCGGCCGACGCGAGAGCGGCGTTCCGCCGTGCTGCGAGCTTGCGGAGCGGGGGGAGTGCGGGCCTGGTAGCTGAGTACGAGTACGCGAGACTGCTGCTCCGATCTGTGGCGAAAGACGAGGGACGCCGTGCCCTGCTCAGTTTCGCCGATCGCCACCCCGCTCACCGGCTCGCCCCGATTGCCGCGTACTTGGTCGCGGACTCGTGGCTGGCCGAGGGGGACGCCTCGGCGGGCGATGCTCTGTTGGCGTCGGTCGTCAGGCGGTGGCCGCGCAGCCGCTACGCGTCCCGGTCGCGCATGCGGCTCGCGCGGCTGGCCCTCGATCGCGGTGACACGGCGGGAGCCGTCGGCTGGTACGAAGCAGAGATCCGAGCGGGCGGAACACTGCTTTATGCGGCTCGGTTCGCGTGCGGGCTGCTAAGGTGGGAGGCGGGGGAGGCGGCGGCCGCGGTTGATATCTGGCGGGAGTTGGCACAGCGCGATTCGCTGGGTTATTACGGGGCCCTCGCCCGGGAGGCCGCCGCTCTGCCGGATCCCGTGATGGCCGATTCACCGCTGCCCCATCCGAGCCGCCGGGTAGCCCGCGCGCTGTCCGCGCTGGACCGTCTCATGGAGCTGGCTTGGGCCGAGGAGGCGGACGAGCTGGTCCTCCACTGGATGGGCCGGAGGGACCTCACGACGGATGAGCAGCTGGCACTGGGGGACGGACTCATTGAGCGAAGCTGGGTCTCGCAGGGCGTGACGCTTGGCTGGCGGGCGAGCCGCTCGCTCACGCTGCACGATGCGAGGGTGCTTCGCGTGGTTTTTCCTTGGCCGTTCAGACAGTTGATCGTGGACGAGGCGCGCGAGCACGGGGTGGATCCCTACCTGGTAGCTGCGCTCATTCGACAGGAGTCCGTGTTCAGGCCCACCGTAACCTCGCGCGCGGGGGCGCAGGGGTTGATGCAA
Source organism: Gemmatimonadales bacterium (assembly GCA_046760725.1). Taxonomy (GTDB): domain Bacteria; phylum Gemmatimonadota; class Gemmatimonadetes; order Gemmatimonadales; family GWC2-71-9; genus JBHIEQ01. The sequence goes on along the minus strand of JBHIEQ010000004.1, from coordinate 14,926 downwards.
CTCATGCCGCCCACGGCGCGGGAGCTGGCCGGTCGGCTTGGTGTAGCCTGGGATGATCAGTTGCTCGCAACTCCCGATGCGAACCTGCACATGGGATTGGCTCACTTGACGGGGCTGATCGACCGCTACGGGGGCGATGTCACGTTCGCGCTCGCCGCCTACAACGCGGGAGGCAGTCCCGTGGAGCGCTGGCGACGGGCTTGGGGTGGGCGCGAGGCCTTCTTCTTCGTCGAAGGCATCCCTTACCGTGAGACGAGGTCTTACGTGAGAAGTGTCTTGCGCACCCGGGCGCTCTATCGAGCCCTCTACCCGACCGCTCTCTCGCAGCAGACCGATCCCAAGTGAGCGGCACCGCGTCGCGGCGCCTCGTGCATGCCGGAACGGCCCTGGTGTTGTTGGTTCCTCTGGTGACCGGCTGGGGAGTGGCAAGGCTCTTGGTCGTGGCCGTTGCGGCCATCGCATTCGTAGTGGACGGCGTCAGAGTGCTTCAGCCCGCGGTTCACCGTGTGTTGAGCGGAGTGCTGCCCCTGTTCAGGCCGGAGGAGGAACGTCGCCTGAGCGGTGCGACCTGGCTGTGGCTGGGCTACGCGCTTGCGGTTTGGCTGCCGGCGCCGGGCCCTCTTGCAGGGATTCTTGTTGCAGCATGGGCCGACCCGGCCGCATCTCTCGTGGGCGAGCGGTTTGGAGTGCCCGGCAGGAAGACGCTGGCAGGCACGCTCACCGCCGGTGCCGTTGCGTGCGCTGTCGTCCTGGCGCTCGGGCTTCCCCTCGCTGCGGTAGCCGCGGGCAGTGCGGTTGCAGCCGTCGTGGAGCGCTGGTCGGGGATATTGGACGACAACCTCCTGCTCCCGCCAGCGGTGGCCCTGACCGTAGGCTACTTGGCTTGACGACCGCGCGCACTCGGGTCCAGAATTGCGGGGCTTCGTTGCCAGCAATTCAGATGCAGGAGGCCGGCGATGGCGCGGGGAAAGGTCAAGTGGTTCAATGACGGCAAGGGGTACGGCTTCATCGAACAGGAGAGCGGAGGAGACGACGTTTTCGTTCACTTCTCTGCCATCCAGATGGAAGGATTTCGTACGCTGTCCGCCGGTCAGGCGGTAGAGTACGATCTCGAGGTCGGTGACAAGGGGCCCTTCGCTTCGAATGTAATTCTGCTCTGAAGGGTCCTTCTCGGACTGTGGCGTCCCGCGCCGTCGCCGGGGGGCGGGGCGCTTTCTCATAGACTATCTTGCTTCGAAATGGCAGTGAATCAAGGCGCACGGCTGTTCCTGGTCGATGGGTTTGCGCTCATTTATCGCGCGTTCTTCGCCATGATCGCGCGGCCGCTGCGCACCAGTCGGGGGGAGAACACCTCTGCGGTGTGGGGAGTCGCGAATTTCCTCCATCGACTCCGTAACGAATACGCCCCGTCGCACGCCGCATGGGTCCACGATTCCGGGACGTCTTTCAGGACGACCCTGTTCCCTGAATACAAGGCCACCAGAACGAAGTTGGACGACGAGCTACAGGAGGACTTCGACCGTTCGGTGGAGCGGGTGACGGCCCTGTTGGATGCCTTCGGCGTGCCACTGGTGGAAGTGGAGGGGTACGAGGCGGACGATGTAATAGGCACGCTCGCGGCACGCGCGGGAAAGCGCGGCATGCCGGTGGTGATCGTCTCGGGAGATAAGGACTTCTACCAGCTCATCTCGTCCGGAATCGCTCTCCTCAATCCGGGGCGGCGCGGTCCCGCGGCGGTGGACGAGCAGGTAGTTGACGTATCGAACGCCGCCGAGCGCTTCGGCGTGGGTCCTGAGCGCATAGTGGACTATTTGGCTCTCGTGGGCGACTCGTCCGACAACGTCCCCGGTGTCAGGGGAATCGGTGATAAGACGGCGCGCAAGCTGATACAGGAGTACGGGGATCTGGAGCGAATCCTTGCGCACGCCGGGGAGATCGAGGCCAAGCGGGTACGCGAGGCGCTGTTGTCCGGGGCGGAGAGCGCGCGATTGAGCCGCGAGCTCGTCACCCTCAGGCGCGATGTGCCGCTCGAGCTCGATCTCGAAGCGTTGCGTCTGAGCACGCCCAATGAGGAGGCGCTCCGCTCTCTTTACGCGGAGCTCGAGTTTCACTCGCTGGCTTCCAGGTTGGACGACGCATCGCGAGTAGGGGTGGGACAAGAGCGAAGGGGCGAGTCCCGGCTGGTGTCCGATCCGGGATTGTTGGCAGATGCCGTGAGGGAGATGCGGCAGGCCGGCTCCTTGGCCGTGGATGTCTCGGCGGTCGAGCGCGGTCCAGCGCGGTCCGAGCTGGTGGGTTTGGCTGTGGTATCCGAGGCAGGAGTCGGCTGGTACTTCCCATTCGCCCATGGAGTCTCGCAGGTCGAGCTGGGCGTGGGGACACGGTCGGAGAACCTGCCTCCGTTGTCGGACGCGCGCCTGGGACCGCTCAAGGATCTGTTGGAAGATCGCGGTGCTCCCAAGGTCGCTCACGATGTCAAGCGCCAGGTTCTTCGTCTCAGAGGAGCCGGTGTGCGGCTCGCCGGTGTGGTCCACGACACGATGTTGGCGAGCTTCTTACTGGATCCCGGCAAGCGGAGTCACGATCTCCAGGTGTTGGCTCAGGAGCGGCTCAAGATCCAGCTCCCGGCCATCGATCTCGAGTCCGATGCGCACCGGCCCGCGGAGGAAATCGCGGAGGCGGCTTGCGGGCGCTGCCGGGCGGTCCTGCGGTTGCGGCAGCATATGGAGCCCGAGCTGGCGGCGACGGGAGCGGGTCGGCTGCTGGAGGAGATTGAGCTCCCGGTGGCCGCAGTGCTGGTTGAGATGGAGCTCAGGGGGATCGGGGTGGATACCGAGATTCTCGGTGAGCTGGGGCGGCGGTTCGCGCAAGAGCTGGAGGCGCTGGAGGGCGCCATTCATGAAGAAGCTGGTGTGGAGTTCAACATCAACAGCACTCAACAGCTTCGGCACATCTTGTTCGAGAAGCTGAACTTACCGGTGGTCAAGCGGACCAAGACGGGGCCCTCCACCGACGCGGACGTGCTGGCTTCACTGGCGGAGGCGGGCTTCGATCTGCCCCGGCTGCTCTTGGAATATCGAGAGCTCAGCAAGCTCAAGTCCACCTACGTCGATGCGCTGGCGGGCTGGGTGGAGCCCTCGACCGGCCGGATTCACACGAGTTTCAATCAGACGGGTGCCGCCACCGGACGTCTCTCGTCGTCCGATCCCAACCTGCAAAACATCCCCGTGCGCACTCCCCGCGGCGAGCAGATCCGGCGCTGCTTCGTTCCGGCGAAGGGCTGGCGGTTCATCGTGGCCGATTACTCCCAGATCGAGCTGCGGTTGCTGGCGCACCTCTCCGGAGACGAAGCGTTCGTCGCGGCGTTCCACCGTGGGGGAGACATTCACCGCGAGACGGCGGCGGTGATATTCAGTGTTCGGCAGGAAGAGGTGACGCCGGAGATGCGGGCTCGGGCCAAGACGATCAACTTCGCGACAATCTACGGTCAGGGAGCGCACTCGCTCAGTCGCCAGCTGGGTATCTCCCAGCAAGAGGCGAAGCAGTTCATCCGGCTGTACTTCGAGCGGTTCTCGGGAGTGCGGAGGTTCCTGGACGAGACGATAGAACGGGCGCGTGATAGAGGGTATGTTGAGACGCTGTTTGGGAGGCGGCGGTATGTGCCGGAGCTGAGGGATCCCACTCACAACATCCGGGCGTTCGGCGAGAGGGTGGCGATGAACTCTCCGTTGCAGGGGTCGGCGGCCGATCTGATCAAAATGGCGATGATACGGGTCTCCGAGGCCATCTATTCGGCCGAGCTTCCCACGGCTCTGCTGCTGCAAGTCCACGATGAGCTCGTACTGGAGGCGCCGCGGGAGGCCGTGGACCGGTCGTTCGACATAATCAGTCGCGAGATGGAGGGAATCGCGTCACTGAATGTGCCGCTGGTTGTGGAGATAGGGGTCGGGGAGAACTGGCTCGATGCCAAGCCGTAGGGAGGCGCGATGGCTACGGTGAGCGAGTGGTTCGGCGGGCGGCTCACCGGTACGGACAGGCTCGTCCTCTTGGTCCTCGCCGTACTCATCGGGCTGGTCGTCGTGCAGCAGCTCGATCGGGCAGAAGAGCGCGGAAAGCGCGAAATCATGAGGAGTGCACTGGCGAGCTTCGCGCTGGCGCAGGAGTCTTATTTCCACGACCACGCTGTTTACGCCGACGATGTGGGGGATTTTCAGGATCGCGGGTATGAACCCTTGCCGGGAACGACGATCCGGGTAAACGAGGCGACCGCGATCGGCTGGTCCGCCACGGCGAGTCATCGGGAGACTACAGCGAAGTGCTTCCTGTTCGTGCGTGACGCAGCTCCGATCGGCGCTGCGACGCGGCAGGGCGCAATCCGCTGTGGATGACGGCTGGAGGGAGTTCGGGCGGTGGCGCGACGGCGTACTGCACGCGCTGAACGGAGGTCTGTGGCTCCACCGATTCACGCTTCACGGTAGGCCGTGGGCGCATCTCGTTTCGGCAGACCGCGAGGCGCTGCTCAGAGCGGGAGAGGCGTTGGGGATGCAGGAGGTGTGGCTGCAGCACCGACCCATCAAGCATCCGGCGACCGGCCAGCCCGTCGATGCCTGGCATTGGGACCTCAGAGGACCTCGCCTGGAGCGAGCGCTCGCTCTGGCTCTTCCGAAGGTTCCTCCAGAACCTCCTCCATGAGTTCGGTCACGCCTTCGTCTATTACGGGCTGACGCCTGCCGGGCCACCAGTTCCACTGTCCCGCGATGTGCATCAGCGCGGGGAGCAACACCATCCGCACGAGCGTGGCATCGAGCAAGACGGCGATCGCGAGCCCGAATCCCAGAAACTGCGCGGCCAGCACGTGGGAGAACGCGAACGCTCCGAAGACGACGATCATGATGGCGGCGGCGCTCGTGATCACCGATGCGGTGGCGGTCAATCCCTCCATCGTCGCCTGATCGCTTCGTCCAGACCGGTCGTATGCTTCCCTGATCCGGGCCAGCAGGAATACGCCGTAATCCATGCTCAGCCCGAACACCACCGCGAACACCAGTACGGGCACGACCACGTGTATGGCTTCCGTCGGGCCGTCCAGCCTCAGGGCGCGGGCGCCCACGCCCTCCTGGAAGACCAGCACCGTGAGCCCGGACGTGCCGATCACCGACAGGCAGTTCATCAGCACGGCCTTTAGCGGCACCAGGACGGATCGGAAAGCCACGGCCAGCATGAGAAACGTCGTGATCAGAACGAGGGCTATCACCAAGGGGAAGATCGAGAGTAGCTCGTCCTGAAGATCAACGCTGGATGCGGCGAAGCCTCCGACGACCACCTTCACCGAATCGAGCGAGGGAGGACGCATACCGACTACGCCCCGGATGTGACGCACAGCGTCCATCGACCCGGTGAGCGTCGTGGTGTCGGCCAGCACGACATCCATGAGCGTGACACGAGCATCGCCGGATACGTAGGAATCGAAGAACTCGGGGGCGCGCCGGCGGGCGGCGTCGAGATTGCTGTAGAGTAGAGCGTACTGCAAGAGCGACGTTCCGGGCACCAGATCCACCACGCTCCGCACCTGAGCCACCCTGGGATCCGATTGGATGGAGTCCGAGAGTTGGCGCAGGCCTCCCAGGTAATCCGGGCTCAAGATGCTCGTGTTCTCAGGAGCCTCGAGCACAACACGGACCGGGAGCAGCGCCCCACGCGCTCCTATCCGCGCCAGCTCACTCACGCCTCGCCCCGACTCCGTCTGGCTGGGGAACCAGCCCGACCGAGGCAGGCCGATCTTGATGCGGGCCAAGGGCCAGGTGATGGCCGTCACGATTATGGCTCCGAGTGCCAGGGCTCGCCACGGATGGTGGGCGAGCCAGCGTGCCCATCGCTGCCATCCGGTTGGCGCGTGGTACCACGCGAGTCTCCTTGCGAGCCACCGCGGCCGGTCGATCGCGTGGCCCAGGAGCGACAAGACGGCCGGCAGAAAGGTTACCGAGAGCAGCACTGCTACGGCTACGACTGTCAGCCCGCCCAGTCCCACGGAGCGTGTCTCGTTGATCGGCGTTACGAGGAGCGAGGCGAAGCCGACCACCACGGTGAGGCCACTCGTGATGACCGCCTTGCCGGCGGTGTCTATGGCGCACCGGGCCGCATCCCCCGCACTTCGCCCTCGTTTCAGTTCCTCGCGGAATCGCGTCACGATCAGCAGGGAGTAGTCGATACCGACGCCCAGCCCCACCATCGACACTATGGTGAGGACGAACACCGACATCGGATGCAAGGCCGCAACGAACTCGACGAGCGCGAGCGCGCAAGTGATGGCGAACACTCCGACCAGTAGAGGGAGTACCGCCGCGACGAGTGCGCCGAAAGCCAGGACGAGCACACCCGCCGTGATCGGGAGGGACTTCTCCTCGCCGCGTTCGGCGTCTTCGCGACTGACGGTGCGCACGTCGTAGTCGAGCGCGGGCCCACCGGTGACGTAGATGTCGTACGATGCCGCCCACGAGATCCGCTCTTTCGTCGCCCGCATCAACTCTCGAAACCGGGGCACCAGATCGGTGGTGCTCGTGTCGCCCAGCGAGCGCGCCGCGGCAATGAAGAAGGAGCTGCGGCGATCGGGGCTGACGAGCGTCGAATCCCGGGTCGTGAGGTACGAATAGACCTGCCCGACGTAGGGAGCCCCCGCCGCGACGCGTGTCAGGGAATCCAGCAGGGCGCGGTGTGAGGCGCTGTCGATGGGAAGCTGGCCCGTGAGGGTGACCACATAGAACTCCGAGGTCGGCCGCGCGAAGCTCGCACGGATCAGTTCCAGCGCGCGCTTCGAGTCGGAGCCCTCTAGCGCAGTTCCCTCGACCCTTAGGACCTGGTGCACGCGGGCCGCGCGCGGGATCGCCAGTGCGCCTGCGATCAGCCAGAGCGCGATGAGGGGCACCCGGTACCGAATGATGGCCCGCGCCGGTAGGGGAATCACTTGGGCGTCTCCTTCGACGAGCCTCCGAGGGCGGAGAAGGATACCTGGCCCGGAGTCGGCGTGCCACCCGTGCGAAGTGGCGAGAGAGGTCTCCGGGCGGCAGTATTCCCGGCATGCGGATGCGCAACGTGACGGTCGCGGTCGCTGTAGCGCTGGGCGCCTTCTTCGTCTGGAGTCGGGTGATGCAGCGCTCGTCGGCACCGGGAGCGGGCCGGCAGGCGGCTCCCGCCCTCCCTAACGTCCAGGCCGAGGTGGCGGGCACCGGCGGCGTCAATCGCGACAGCATGAGAGCGGTGCGCAGGGCCGTGCGTCGGCGCATCGCCGAGTCGGACGGCTACCTCTCGGTGGCGCTGGCCGAGACGGACTCGGTTCTGCGGCGCTGGCCCGAGCGACGGGATAACCCTATCCGAGTGTACCTGCCCGAACAGGGCGCGCCCGGCTACGAGACGTCCTTCGGTCTCGCCGTGAGGCGCGCGCTGGTCCAGTGGACGAGTGTGGGAGGAGTGCCCGTGAGGTTCAGCTTCGTGCGCGAGCCGGACGCCGCCGAGATCGAGATCCGTTGGGTCGAGCGCTTCAACGAAAACCGGACCGGCGTGGCTCGCGTGAGGTGGACGAGCGACGGATGGCTGATCGGCGGCACGCTCACCCTCGCAACCCACACGCCGCAGGGACAACCGTTGAGCGACGACGCGATCTGCACGAGATTGGCCACCTGCTGGGGCTGGGACACTCCGACGACTCTCATGACGTGATGGCGCCCACGCATACCGTGCACGACCTAACAGCGCGCGATCGCCGCACGGCCGGCCTGCTCTATGCCCTGCCTCCGGGCTCGGTGCGCGATCCCGCTCAGCGGCCCTGACCCCGGCCGGCGGACCCCGATCCGCCGTCGATCGCGCGCGCGACGAGGTAGGCGTACTCGGCGTAACGTCTCAGACCGGCGAACGGGAAGCTCTCCGACCATTCGTCTCCCGGCTGATGGTATCGGTCCCATCGCTCCCGCAGCTGCCGCGACGAATCCTCGCTGTGGCCCTCGTACGGATCGGGACCCGGAATGATGAAGATGGCGGGCACGCCGCTCCTGACGAAGGGGTAGTAGTCCGAATTGGCCCTGGGCTGTGATGTCGTGACCGACCATCCGCGGGCGTCGGCGACCTGGCGGGCTAGGCCACCGAGTCCGCTCGAGTCCGACACCGCGAGCCTCCAGCTGGTTGGGGGCGCGGGCGGAGCGCCTGCATCCAGGTTGATCACGGCCTTGGTCCGCTGGAGTGGCCACGGGGGATGCGCCACATAATAGTCGGAGCCCAGGAGCCCCCTCTCCTCCCCGCTGAAGAACAGGAACAGCACGGAATGCCGCGGCGTGGAGCTGCGCTCCCCCTTCATCGCCTCGGCGATGGCAAGGAGCATCGCCACACCCGCCGCGTTGTCGGAGAAGCCGTTGTAGATGGAGTCGCCCCGCGAATCCGGTACGCCGATCCCCAGGTGATCGAGGTGAGCTGTGAACGCGATGGCCGTGTCCCGCATTGCGGGCTCCGACCCCGGGAGGAGACAGGCCACGTTCCTGAGTACGGATTCCGTCGTGGAGGAGACTAGGTGGAATCGCACCGTCGCCTGGAGCGCGCGCGGCTCGGTGAGAACGGGCCGGTCCGCCCCGGGGCCTGCGAGTAGCGGTTCCCACGCCCACGGCCCCGCGATCACGGAGGGGAGCGGTGGCAGGAAAGACGACACCACGGTAGTGTCCGCGTGAGAGAGGCGCAGCTCTCCTCTACTTCGCCGGTAGAGCTGATACCGCTCGGGGGTCTCGAGCGCGTGAATTGCGCCCACGGCGCCCCGCAGGAGCAGCGTGTCGAAGGCTACGGGCGAGATCATCCCGTTGGTGACGGCCACCGCTCCAGAGAGATCGAGAGATCCAAGTCGGCCCTGCTCGATCATGCTCCGGTCTCCCACGTAGGCCGCCTGCCCCTCGAAATCCCTGAGTGTTTGCACGCTCCCCACGTTCGGAGTGATGGCACTGGGGTACGGAAGGCTGACCGTGTCGCGCGCCGTCAGGACGGTGACACCCGTGCCGCTCAGCACTCGCGTCGCCGCTAGTGAAACCTCGTGGCGAAATGCCCGGCCCACGGGGTTCAATCCCAGGCGGCGGCACTCGGCCTCGATGTAGAGGGCCGCCACGGCCTCCCCCGGCGTACCGGTGGAACGTCCCTCAAGAGCGTCCTGAGCAAGGAAGAACGTGTGAGACTTGAGGAGCAGAGTGTCGATCAGGCCTTGCTGGCCCGCCGTCGCTTCCGGTGCGATCAACGTCAGGGCCAGGAGGAGCGGGCTCATGATGTGCATGCTGAGGCTCACGTGAGTTTGGACTAATTATGATACTCGGTGGTGGCAATGCTCGAACTACTGCCCCTAGCGCTTGCCGTCCAGCTCGGTCAAGCACAGGAAATCGCCCGAATCATGGACGACGGCATTCGGGAGGGTGTGTTTCCCGGGGCCGTGGTCGTGGTGGGTACGCGCGAGCGCGTGCTGCTCGCCAGAGGATACGGGCGGCTCACCTGGTCGGAAGAGGGGCCGGCGCCCTCACCGGACAGTACCCTGTACGACCTGGCGTCCCTAACCAAAGTCGTCGCCACGACCCCCTCCATGATGCTGCTGCTCGATGCGGGCAGCATCGGTCTCGATCGCCCCGTACGGGACTACCTGCCTGAGTTCTGGGGCCCGGGCAAGGATGCGGTCACCGTGCGGCACCTCTTGGAGCACCGCTCGGGCTTGAGGGCGTTCCTGCCACTCAACGATCTGGCAAGCACCGAGGCCGAAGCCCGGCGACTGGTGTTGGAGGAGCCACTCAGCTGGCCCCCCGGGCGGAGTGTGGTGTACAGTGATCTCAACGCGATGATCCTGGGCTGGATCGTGGAGCGCGTCACGGGGATCGGGTTGGAGGAGTTCCTGAGAGAGGGGCTCTACCGGCCCCTGGGCCTCACCGAGACCGGATTCCTGCCGCCGCGCGAGGCGCGGCTTAGGGCCGCACCGGTCGGCCTGTGGCGCGGGCATGCGATCGCCGGCGAGGTTCATGACCAAAACGCCGCTCGCCTTGGCGGAGTGTCGGGGCATGCCGGCTTGTTCAGCACCGGCAGGGATCTCGCGCGCTACGCGCAGCTGTGGCTGCGCCGCGGTCGCCTCCCCAACGGAGAGCGGATCTTCCATCCGGAAACCGTTGCGCTCTTCAGTGCCCGCGGCCCGGGTGGTCGCGCGTTGGGATGGGAAATGCGCGACACGACGTCACGTGAGAACACCGGTGACCTGCTCTCCAGCGCCGCCTACGGACACGGCGGCTTCACCGGAACGTCGTTGTGGATCGATCCCGTGCGTGATCTCTTCGTCATCGTCCTCACTAATCGGGTGTTCGCCCCGCGGACCAGGAACTCCATCACGAAGTTGAAGGAGATCCGCGCGCGGGTGGCCGACGCCGCCGTCGCACTCAGAATCGAGATGTGCGGCTTTGGCGGTGTGGGCCGGACGAGTGCCGCGCGGTGCTGAGGGAAGGTTTCGTCGGTGTTGCGGCCCGGGTGCCCACCAGGCCCACACTCATCTACAACGGCCAGTGCGGTTTCTGTCTCAAGTGGGTGGCGCGAGTGGAGCGGTGGGACCGCGACCGCGAGATAAGGCTCCTCCCGTTGCAGGACGCCGAGGCGGAACTGATCTCGGGCAGGAGCCGGGATGCCCTGCACGAGGCGGTACACTTCGTCAGGCCCGACGGTGCGGTGTTCGCGGGAGCGCGGGCCGCCCGCGAGTTGTTTCGCTATCTGAGGGGCGGTTGGCCGATCTTCGCCGCCCTCCACGTCCCGGGCGCGATGTTCCTCGCCGCCAGGGCTTACAGCTGGGTCGCCCGCACTTGGGGGCCCGTGAGATAGGTGTGGCTGGCGTTGAGCCCGGGGGTAGCTAGTTTACACAAGCCGGGCCAGGAGGCAGGAGTATGGTGGACGAGACCGCAGTCAGAACGGCGCTCACACAGGTCAAGGATCCCGAGGTCGGCCTCAATATTATCGATCTCGGCCTGGTGTATGACGTAGAAGTGAGCGACGGGAAAGTGCGAATCGCGATGACCCTGACCTCGCCCGGTTGCCCCGTCGGGCCGCAGATAATGATGGAGGCCGAGGATGTCGTGCGGACGCTCGACGGAGTAGAGGAGGTGGACCTCGAGCTGGTGTGGGAGCCCTTCTGGACACCCGAGCGCATCGACCCCAAGGTGAGGGCGTTTCTCGGTTTCTAAGGGCCGTCCCGGATCGCCGAGAGTAGAGCCTCCTCCCCCAGCACTTCCAGCTGCCAGTTTCTCAACTCCGGGACCTGTTCCAGCGATGATCGTGTGCTAGGCGCGAGCCGAGCGAGCGCCTGCAGCGTTCCGTTGGGGCAGACCAATCCAGGGGCGAGGCCCAGTTCAGAGGCGCGCCGGTTTCTCAACAGCTTGAGTCGCTCGAGCCGTTGATCGTAAAGCGGGTCGGGTTCGGCACGCGATGCACGGGGTACGCGTGGCAGGCGGTCTTCCGGAATGGCGAGACCCGCTTCCACTGCGGCCAGGACCGCACGGCCGTACTTGCGGACTAGCGAGTCGGGAAACCCGTCCACACGGGAAAGCTCCTCGACTGATCGGGGACACGCCTGTGCAACTCCGAGGAGCGCGGCGTTGGCGATCACTCTGAACGGAGCGCGGTCCAGTTTCCGCGCCGTGGCTTCTCTCCACTGGTGAAGGGCACGCAGGACCGCGAGCGAGCGGGGTGGGAGACCGCGCGCTCCACGGATGCGCAGGTACCGCTCGGCATCGTCCGGACCCGACCAACCGACCGATTCCAGGCGCGCGAACTCCTCTAGGGCCCAATCGAGGCGACCCATGGCCGCGAGCCGGTGTTCCAGGATGTCTCTCAGTGAGAGCAGGTGGCGCACGTCGTCGGCCGCGTACGCCAGCATCCGTTCCGTCAGCGGTCGCCGGGACCAGTCCGCCCGCTGCAGCCTCTTGTTCAGGCGCATGCCGAAGTGTCTCTCGAGCAACGCGGCGAGGCCCACGCCGGGCTCTCCAGCCAACTCGGCGGCCACGCGTGTGTCGAACAGATTGCGGATGCGAAACCCGTAGTCGCGGTCGAGCACCCTCAAGTCGTAGTCGGCGTCGTGAAGCACTACCTCGATCGCTCGATCGGCGAGGAGGCCTCCCAGGGGCGAGAGGTCCCGGACGGCAAGCGGATCGATCAGTGCCACCCGATCTCCGTAGCCCACTTGAATGAGATAGACCCGGTCCACATAGCGGTGAAACGAGGCCGACTCCGTATCGAGCGCCAAACGATGTTCCAGTGAGAGCTTCCGGACCAGTCGGCCGAGTTCACCGTCACGGGCGATCAAGGGGTCGGCCATGGCGTCCCGAGGTCAAGTTGTGGAGTTATCGACACACTGTCTCGACGGTGTGGAAATGTTGGCAAGCTCGCCCCACAATAAGGAGATACGGTACCACGTCTCTCTACAGTAGGCTGACAGTGATACGTCACTTTCGTGATATCCTCCGTTTGGCGAGGTGCTGCTCGGGCTGCGTGACGAATGTAGTCGGTCGTGGGTCGCATTGTCGCTCCTTTCCAATCCCTCATGGCACACTAAGTTTAGCGCTCCGCCGTCACCAGGTTGGGTAGAGTGAACTCCATTCCCTCCGTTGAAATCCTGGTACTGCCCGACGATTGCGACGTCTCCCGGAATGTGAATCAGACGTCGTTCCTGCGCATGTTTGAACGCGCGCGCTGGGAGGCGCTCGCGGGTGGGCCGGGGGTGGACGTGTTCAGGCGTCATGGGTGTGCACCGCTCATAAGGAAGGCGTCGATTGAGCACTACGCGCCGGTTCGCCCGGGCGACGTCCTGCGCTTCGAGGTGAATCTGTCGCACCTGGGCCGAACCAGCTTCTCTCTGCACCAGACGGCCCGGCGCGACGCCGACTCGACCCTGGTGGCGGAAGGCGACTTCGTCCTGGTCTGCGTTGACGAGGCGGGCAGTCCGGTGCCGGTCCCCAACGAGATTCGCGGGTTCTTTGGAACGAGACCGTCGGTTCGCCCCGGGGCGTTGCAGCATTATCTGGTGGGTGGTGTCGCCACCGCGGTCGACGTTCAGGGGGACGGGCCGGCGATACTCTTCATTCACGGGTTTCCGCTCGACCGCACGATGTGGCGTCACTTGATCGCGACCCTCACGGGTTGGCGTCGCATCGCGCCCGATCTCAGGGGCTTCGGGCTGAGCGACGCTCCCGAGGGGAGCTGTAGTGTGGCGGACTACGCGGACGACCTGGCGGGGTTGTTGGACGTGCTCGGTGTGGAGCAGGCGGTCGTGTGCGGACTTTCGATGGGTGGTTACGTCGCGTTCGAGATGGTCCGGCGCCATGCTCAGAAGATCGCAGGCTTGGTGCTGGTGAGCACCAGGGCCGAGCCGGATGACGGGCAAGCGAAGCGCGGCCGCGACGACATGATCAAGCTGGTGGAGACCGAGGGTCCGGAGTCGATCGTTGACCGAATGCTGCCCAAGCTGCTCGCGCCCAGCTCACTCACCGCCATGCCCCAGGTGGTGGAGCACCTCCGCACGATGATCCGCGGCAACTCAAGGCAGGGAATCGTGGGCGCACTTGAGGCCATGAGGGATCGCAGCGATTCGACGGACCTGCTCGGTGGGATCAACGTGCCCACGCTGGTGGTTGCGGGTCTGGACGACCAGCTCATCCCGGCGGCGCGGTCCAAGGTCTTGGCGGACGCGATTCCGGGAGCGCAGCTCACGATGATACCGGAAGCGGGTCACGTTCCGCCGATGGAGCAGCCGATCCCGACGAGCCGCGTAGTGGCCGAGTTTCTCGAGGCAGTAACGTAGCGCTGCGCGTGCGTGGTCCGCGGGCGTTGGCTGAGCGCGGCGGGCTTGATAGTTTAGTACTGACCGGGCTAAGCCAACGACATGAGCGAGCAGTCTGCTAAGGACGTGGGACTCGAGCGAGTCCGCGAAGTGCGCGACGCCGTGGTGATCCGCTTCGCCGGCGATTCCGGCGACGGAATGCAATTCACCGGGTCGCAGTTCACGCGCGAAGCGGCGCTCGCGGGGCACGACCTCGCGACCTTCCCCGATTATCCCGCGGAGATCCGCGCGCCCGCCGGCACGCCGTATGGCGTCTCGGCGTTCCAGGTGCAGTTCGGTTCAGCGGAGATCATGACCCCCGGCGACCAACTGGACGTCCTGGTCGCCATGAACCCCGCGGCGCTCAAGGTGAGCGTCGGTGATCTCCGGTTCGGCGGCACGGTGGTGGTCGATACCGGTGCCTTCACCGAGCGCAACCTTCGCAAGGCCGGCTACGCCAGGAATCCGCTCGACGACGGCACGCTCGCGCCGTACCGGGTGCTGAGGCTTGATATCTCCAAGCTCACCCTGCACGCCGTCGCGGATTTCGAGCTGAGCCAGAAGGACGCGTTGAGATGCCGCAACATGTGGGCCCTCGGGCTCGTTTTGTGGATGTACGGAAGGGACCGCAGTGCGACGATCGAGTTCCTCCAGAGGAAGTTCGGTCGGCGGGAGAAGTTGCTCGGGGCGAATCTCGCCGCGCTGAATGCCGGACACGCATTCGGCGAGACCGTGGAGATGCCGAGTTATGCGCAAGGCTACACGGTCGCACCGGCGGACCTCGCTCCCGGTGAATACCGCACGGTTTCTGGAACCGAGTCTCTGGCTTGGGGACTTCTCGCGGGCGTCAAGGCGGCCGGACTGCGACGCCTCGTGCTCGGCTCGTATCCCATCACGCCGGCGTCGCCCCTGCTGCACGCGTTGGCAGGTCTCAGGCAACACGGAGTGATCGCGTTTCAGGCGGAAGACGAGATCGCGGCAGTGTGCGCGGCAATCGGGGCGTCGTTCGCGGGGGCTCTGGGTGTCACGTCGAGTTCGGGACCCGGGATAGCGCTCAAGACAGAGGCGCTGGGC
>JBHIEQ010000003.1:0-23923 GCA_046760725.1 Gemmatimonadales bacterium | reverse complement strand
TCCCGCCGCGCGGCGATGAACGACCAGGCAGCTTCCGCGTCCAGGTATAGGCCCGGCTCGGTCGGTTTGCCGCCGCTCTCGCCGTATCCCCGATAGTCGATCACGAGCATGCCAATGCCGGGAGGGCGGAAGTAGCGCAGGATGGGTGCCAGGTCTGCGACCGTCTCCATGTTCCCGTAGAACCAGATGAGACCGGGCGCCGTGCCGCCGGAGTCCGGCGGCGGGTTGGGGGGCAGGTACCAGCCCCTGAGCTCGACGCCGTCGGACGCGACGAGCGTGACTGCTTCTCCGTCAGGGATCCCTGCCTGGGCCGGAACCGGCAGAGCGCGATTCGGACCCGGAAAAGCGATCCGTTCCTGAAAGCTCCACGCCAGAAACACCACGACGGCGTAGAGTGCAGCGAGGATGAGAATCAAACGGATAGCGATTACCACTGCGGGCGGAAAAGACATTCAATGAAGCTCTCTCCTAGGGTGGATAGCTCGTGCAGCGGCGGGATGCCGCGCGGACCCATACGCGCACCTCCGCCGGTGTCGGTCGCCGCGTGGGGATGGGCTGGAGCGAGCGCACCTGCGTCCACAAGACGGCGGGGTCGCTCCGGGCAAGCCCGCACACCGAATCGATGCCCAGCGCCGCGAGCGTGCCGGCGTGACGGTGTCCGATTCCGCGAAGCACGGTGATGCGCGCGGACTCGATCGCTGGGCGCCAGTCTTCCGGGTTCTCCCCCGGCATGGCGAGCCAGGTTTCGTCCCGTGCCGCGAGCGCAAAGGGAGTTCGGATCCCTCGCTCCCGAAGCGTCGTGGCCTGTTCACCGGTGATGCCCGGCAGATCGGCCAGGCGGGGCACGGTGGAGCTGATGGTGAGGCGCTCCATGCCCCAAAGGGTGGCCACAACGAACACGGCGGCCACAAGCACGGCAATGCCGACTCGACGCGTCTGCAGCCCGCCATGCTCCTTCCCGGTTCCCGTTTCCCGCTTCGGGGCCGCTTTCCGTTTCCCGCTCGCCGCTTCCCGCCTTCCGCCCATGGCTAGCGGCACTGCTACGCGCAGCGCGCACAGCGCGTGGTACATCGACCAGGCCTCCAGCGCGAAGAAAGGAAATCCGAGGAACCCGAACGGTGGCATCTCGAATAGCTTGGTCGTCTCGAGCCATGGCACCGTGTAGATCCACTTCCCGCGCGCCCAGTAGTTGTAGGTCTCCCACAGGAGGCCGACCAGGAGGCCGCCCAGCATGAGCCGCCCCGCGCGACCCCAGTCACCCCGAGTCAGGTCGCGCATGAGCGATGACGGGGGATCGAGCCGGTAAACGATTGCGTCGGCGAGCAGCCATGCTGCTCCCCACACCAGGGTAAAAAAGATCCGCGGCCAGCCGAGCGCGAGAGCGGCGCTCGCACCACCCAGGCCCAGCGCCACGTGGACGTCGAACCGGCTCGCACTGAGGGGGGGCGTGCGCCAGCTCGCGGCTACACCCCTAGCCCTGAGCAGGCGCTCCATGAGCACGATCGCGGGCACGACCGTGGCAAACGACAGTAGAATCCCGGCCCAGCGCTCCGGGCCCGCTCGAGGAAGGAAGACGTAGTACCAGTTCTGCAGTCGGAAGTTCACCGCCTCGAACACCAGCCAGATCACAGCTGACCACCCGAACAGCGAGACGATCAGCCTGCCGTCCCTAAGGAGGCGGGGCTTCCTTCCCATGCGGCTCGCCAGGTTGTCGAGTAGGACGAGTGTGGGGTACCACACGAATACGTAGAACCAGGTCGGTACGGGATCGACCTGGAGCACCAGCAGTACCCATGCGGCGGTGATCAACACGAGCGGTACGGCGAACTGCACAGGAGCAAAGTAAGCAGCTTGCCTCACCGGCGCGCCGGTTATTGATTGGCTTCATGACCGATCTCGCGATCTCCTGCCGGTCTCTCGTGAAACGCTACGGCGCTCTCGTCGCGGTGAACGAAATCGATTTCGAGGTCCGTCGCGGTGAGTGCTTCGGTATGCTGGGCCCGAACGGAGCGGGCAAGACCACGACGATCGAGATCCTTCAAGGGATCCTGCGGCCGGAGATCCTTGGCATGACGTGGGAAGGGCACGAGCGAGAGCTGCGCGAGCGACTAGGCTCGCAGCTCCAGGAGACCAAGCTGCCGGAGAAGCTGAGCGTAGCGGAGACGGTCAGGTTGTTCCGGAGTTTTTACCGGCGCGGTGGCAGTGTCGAGGACGTGCTTCGTGCGGTGCAGCTCGAGGAGAAAAGGAAGGCATGGGTCGGCAAGCTGTCGGGAGGTCAGCGCCAGCGGCTGGCGGTCGCGTGTGCGTTGGTGTGCGAGCCGGACATCCTGTTTCTCGACGAGCCGACGACCGGCCTCGATCCACAGTCGCGCCGCCAGGTGTGGGAGATCATCGGAGGCTTCCAATCGCGCGGCCGAACGGTCATGCTCACCACGCACTACATGGAGGAAGCGCAGCGGTTGTGCGACCGTGTTGCGATCATCGATCAGGGGCGCATCATCGCCCTCGACTCTCCGGCGCACCTCATTGGCTCTCTTGGTGCAGAGCACGTGGTGGAGTTCGCGCTGGAGAACGGCATGCAGGTGCCGGCGGAGGCCCTGCGCCGACTGCCCGGGGTCGAGGGCGTGGCGTTCGCGGACGGCCGGACGCGGCTCACGGTGACGCGGGTCCATCAGTCGGTCCCCGGGCTGATGCGGCTCTTGAGCGATCACGGCGCGACGCTGGCCGAGCTCACGACGCACCACGCAACCCTGGAAGACGTCTTCCTCTCTCTCACCGGGAGGCATCTGCGTGATGAGTAGCCGATCGCCTAATCCGCTGGTGCAGCTTACGCTCTGGCGCATCCGTGAGTTCACGCGCGAACCCGAGGCGATGTTCTGGGTGTTCGCGTTCCCAATCATGCTCGCCTTCGCGCTGGGTCTGGCGTTCAAGGGTCGCGGCCCCGAGTCCGTGAGGGTGGCTGTGTCAGCGGGTGCGGGAGCGGAGCAGCTGGCGGCCGCCCTGCGGGCGTCGGATCGCATCCGGCTCGTCGAGCTGGATGACGCGGCGGCATACGAGGAGCTGAGGGTAGGTCGTGTCGCGCTCGTCGTGAGGCCCGGGGATCCCGTGGAGTTCGTGTATGACTCGACGAGGGCCGAGAGCGACCTGGCTCGGCTGGTGGTGGACGACGCGCTGCAGGAGGCGGCCGGGCGCCGGGATGTTCGAGCGATCACGGATCGACGGGTGAACGAGCCCGGGTCGCGCTACATCGATTTTCTGATTCCGGGCCTCCTCGGACTCAACATCATGGGGACGGGCATGTGGGGTGTGGGCTTCGGGATCGTGAAGAGCAGACAACACAAGCTACTCAAGCGGTTCCGTGCTTCGCCGATGCGCCGCAGTGAGTTCATGCTGTCGCACATGTTGTCGCGGCTGACCTTTCTGGGTCTCGAGGTCGCCGCCCTGGTGCTCTTCGGCTATTTCGTGTTCGACGTTCCGATGCGGGGCTCGGTGCTGGCGCTCGGTCTAGTGTCCGTTCTCGGGGCCCTCACGTTCTCGGGCATGGGCCTCTTGGTCGCGGCGCGGACTAAGACGATCGAGGGCGTCTCCGGTCTCATGAATCTCGTCATGGTCCCGATGTGGATCACGTCAGGCGTCTTCTTCGCATACTCTCATTTTCCGGAGCCGATGCAGCCATTCATCAAGGCGCTGCCGCTCACGGCGTTGAACGACGCATTGAGGGGAGTGATGCTGGACGGGGCGCCGATCTGGGGCCTTCTGGGGATGGTGGGTATCGTGGCCGCCTGGGGTGCGGGGAGCTTTACGGTGGCGCTCAAGGTGTTCAGGTGGGATTGAAGGGGAAGCTCGCGCCAGCCTGACCCGATTCAGTCGAAAAGATCCTCCACGGCCCGCATGACTGACTCCGGGTGCGTGAGCGGCAGGCCGTGTCCCGCTCCCTCCACGAGCCGGAGCTCCGCCGCGGGGAGCCCGTAAGCCAGCTCTCTCGCCGCCGAGACGGGAAACAGCGAATCGCGGCTCCCGTGCAGGACCACTACGGGCACCGTTATCTGTGGGAGCCCCGCGCGCACGTCGAAACCGGCCATTGCCGTTCGATAGGAGCGCATGGCGCGCCAGTCGGTGTTGCGCCAGCCGGCCAGCTCGAGGGCGAGATCTGACCGATGGGATAGCGCGGCGAAATCCACGCGCTCTGCCTTCAGGCTGCCTCCGGAGAGATGCCGCTTCACCTGGCGCGTGACGGCTCGCGTGTTCCAGAGCTGCATGAACGGGGAGACGGGAAGACGCAGCTCGTGGCCGAGCAAGGTTCCCAGCCGGAGGCCAACGCGTTCGAACAGCGGTCCCGCAGTGGTTGATATGAGCACGAGGCCGTCGATGCGTGCGTCATCGTCGCCCCCGGCGGTGAGCTGCCACCTGAGGGCGAGCATCCCCCCGAAGCTGTGCGCGACGACGATCCGGCGGCCCTGCCAGCGTGGTTCGCGCGCCAGCTGGTCGTGGAGCATTCGCACGTAGAGGTCCATTCGCTGCCGGAGCAGCGTGTCTGGGACGCCGTCCGGGCCGAGTCGCAGGTCGTGGTACTCCGCGGCGATAGTGGGTCGGCCGAGTGCGGGAAACATGCTCGCGTTGAGCGTCATTCCCGGGATGAGCAGCACTACGCTCGCCTCGTCGGTCACGCGGTACTCGGACACTCGCGGGGCCTGCCTCGTTGCGTAAGTTTGGCGATCATGATCGATCCAATCGGCGATCCCGGAAAGGGGTGGTGAGGTGGCATCGCTGGTATGCGATGAGTGTGGCGCCTCGGCGCAACCGGGCGGGAGCTTCTGTATGCGATGCGGTGCCAGACTCGGCTCCGGGGAGAAGGGCGCAGACTGGCAGGCGACCGTTCCAGAGCGTCTCGCGAGGGCCCTCGGTTCGCAGTTCAGCGTAATCGGCGAGCTGGGCCGGGGTGGATTCGCGGTAGTCTATTCGGTGCGGGATTCCAAGCGCGGCCAGTACCTCGCGATCAAGGTGATGCGGCCCGATCTCATGCCCTCGGGCAGCATGATGGAACGCTTCCGGAGGGAAGCCCAGTTCATATCTCAGCTCGACCACCCGAACATTCTCCCGGTGATCTTCACGGGCAAGGAGGCGGGCCTCGTCTATTACGCGATGCCTCGCGTGAGGGGTCCGAGTCTCAGGGGCCGCCTGGACGCGGAGGGGCGCCTCGGGGTCGAGGAGGCGCGTCGCGTCTTTTGCGAAATCGCGGCCGGCCTGGGGCACGCGCACGAGCGAGAGGTCATTCACCGCGACGTCAAGCCCGCGAACATCATGCTGGAGAACGGCAAGACGGTGCGCATCGTGGATTTCGGGATAGCCAAGGCCATCTCTTCGGGTACCGGCGGGCTCACCGCAACGGGAGAGATCATCGGTTCCGCGGAGTACATGAGTCCGGAGCAAGCGGGCGGCAAGCGCGACATTGATCACCGCTCCGACATCTACGCGTTGGGGATCGTGGGATACGAGACCTTGATCGGGGAGCCGCCGTTCAGGGGCACGAGCTTCCACGACGTGATGGTGAAGCACTTCTCCGATCCGGCGCCCGATCCTCGTGAGCTGCGCCCTGAGGTGCCTCACTCGCTGGCGCGGGCCGTCTTGCGATGTCTCGCCAAGGAGCCGGGCGACCGGTGGGCCACGGCCACCGAGGCAGCACAGGCCGCGCTAGGCTGAGCGAGGCCTGCCCAGCCCGCCCACCACCCGCGCTGCGTGCGGTTTAGGGTAGATCGATCTATTAGGTTCACCTATATATAGATCTAGGCGGACCTATATTCCCAGCTTGAAACAACGGGTCGATCCAGCTCGTACGGTTGTCTACTCGGGTTAACGCCGTTAGGTTAACGCCGTTCACTTAACGCTGTTAACCACTAGAACGCACCCACAAGGAAGTGATGTCGTCATGGTGAGCACGAGTGCAAACGCTCGAGGTGCCGAGTCCGGTCCGCGCCCAGCCGTTGGCTCCGAGGCGGAGACCGCGATTCTCGAGGCGGCGCGCGATCTGCTGGCACAGGGGGGTGTCGAGGCTCTCTCGATGCGCCATGTGGCTGATAGGGTGGGGATCAGCGCCACCGCGATCTACCACTATTTCGAGGGCAAGCAGGATCTCATCGATCGCGTCGTACGCCTCGGCTTCGAGCGGTTTGGGGAGTATCTCGAGGAGGCGATGAGGAGCCACCCGGAGGGCTCGCTTGAGCGCGTGCGGGCTCTGGGCGAGGCCTACATGAGGTTCGCCCTGGAGAATCAGGAGTATTTCCGGGTGATGTTCAGCATTCAGTCGAAGGATCGGCGTCCGGTCGAGGAGCTTCCCGAGGGCGGCGGGTATTTCATGGTTCGGCAGGCGGTGATCGCCGCGATGGATGCCGGCACGATGCGGCGCGCCGACCCGGATCTTATGGCGCACTACTTGTGGTCGTCGGTTCATGGGCTGGTGACGCTCTTGCTGTCGGGTGCGGCCGAGGGGTGCGAGTGTGAGGGGAAGCGGTTGAGTCCCAGCGAGATCTATCACGCGTTCGATCCATTCGTGTTGGGAGGAATCCGAGCATGAGTCGGAAGTCAGGTGTATGTGTTGCGGCGATCGCCGTGGTACTGGGCGCTCCCAGCGGTGCCGCGGCGCAGGCGGTCGAGGGGGAGTCGTTCTCTTTGGGCAGGGCCATCGCTGTGGGGCTCGCCAACAGCAGGACGATAGCCAGTGCCGAGTTCGGTCTCGATCTCGCTGGCCAGCAGGTACGTGAGGCGTGGAGCTCGGTGTTGCCGGACCTCTCGGCGAACGTGTCGTACTCTCGCAATCTCAGGGTCCAGGAGATCTTCCTGCCGAAGTTCTTCGTCGATCAGACCGCGTCTCCGGACGAGGTCGTGCCCGTGAGGGTCGGTTCCGACAACAATTGGCAGGCCAGCTTTTCGGCGAGCCAGCCATTGTTCGACCCGAGGGCTTTCGTGGGAGTCGGTGCGGCCGCGCGGTACCGCGCCCTGCAGCAAGAGGTCTTGCGCGGCACGACGCAGCAGGTGGTTTCGGCGATTCGGCAGGCGTACTTCGCAGCGCTCCTGGCGTCGGAGGAGCTGCGTCTCACCCAGCAGAGCATCGAGCGGGTACGCCAGACCCTGGAGGAGACGCGGGCGATGCAACGCGCGGGGCTCGCGAGTGACTACGACGTGCTGAGGCTCGAGGTGCAGCTCGCGAACATCGGGGCGAATCTCTTGCGTGCGCAGAACGCCGTGCATGCGAGGGAGCGGCAGCTTCTCGCGGAGGTGGGGCTGGACGTGGAGACGCCTGTCGTGTTGACCGGCCGGCTGAACGAGGTTGACCTCGACGCTATCGAAGGGAACAGTGCCGCGAACGCGGAGCTGCTCATCATGGCGGGAGCACTGGGCGTAGAGCAGATGAGTTACGACGAGTTGGTGGGTGTCGCGCTCCGGCGGAGGACCGATCTCAAGCAGCTGCGTTCGACGATACTTGTGGAGGAGGCGCGGCTCGGCGTCGAGCGGTCGCAGTTCTTTCCCACGCTGTCGGTGTTCTCGAACTACAACGTGGCGGCGCAGGAGAACGGATCGCCGAGCTTCTTTGGCGAGGGTCCCAATCAGCGCACGACGGCCGCTGCAGCGGGGCTGCGTCTCGAGGTGCCTGTGTTCCGCGGTTTTTCCCGGTCCGCGCGTGTGCTTCAGGCCCGTGCGTCGGTGCGCCAGTATGAGGCGCGCCTGGAGCGGGCGGAGCTGGATGCGCGGAATCAGGTTCGCACTCTGCTGGATAACGTGAGCGAGGCCGTTCAGCGCGCCGCAAGCCAGCGGCGAGCAGTGGAGCAGGCTCGGCGCGGTTTCGAGATCGCGTCGGCTGAGTACCGCGAGGGTGTGGGGTCGCAGCTACAGATAACGGACGCCGAGGTGGCGCTCCGCGAATCGGAGTTCAACTATGCTCGGGCGGTGTACGATTATCTCGTCGCCCGAAGCCAGCTCGATCTCGCGTTGGGGACCGCGCCGGAGACGGCCGGTGAGCTACGCGCGCTCGGCGATCTGTGAGAGGAGATTCTTAGAAGATGTCGATCCGATTGTGGTCTCGGGATCTCGGGCGCGGAGTCCGACGAGGTGCCGGGCTCGCCGCTACGCTGGCTCTGGCGATCTCGCTCGGGGGTTGTGCGGCTGCCGACGGCGATGAGGCTCACGCGAGCCAGGCGGAGAGCGACAGCGTCGCCGGGGCGCGCGTCATCAACGTGGAGGTGACGCCGGTCAGCCTCTTGCCGTTCGTCGATTTCATTCGGCTCACCGGCGAGGTCGAAGCGTTGCACGATGTCACCATTTCCGCCGAGGAGTCGGGGCCGATCGCCCGCTTCATGGTGGAGAAGGGGACAAGGGTGCGTGCCGGTCAGGCGATCGCGAAGATCGACGACGCGGTGTTGCGGGCGCAAGTGGACGAGGCTCAGGCTCTGGCCGATCTCGCGCGCGAGCAGTACGAGCGCCAGCGCCGTCTGTGGGAGGACGAGCAGATCGGCTCGGAGATAGCCTATCTCACGGCGAAGTCGGGCTCGGCCGCGGCCGATGCGCGGCTGGCGACGCTCCGCGCCCGGTTGGCGAAGACCGTCATTCGCTCTCCGGTGGGCGGCATCTTCGACGAGAAGTTCGTGGACATCGGTGAGATGGCGGCTCCCGGCACGCCGGTCGCACGTGTGGTCGCGATCAATCAGGTCAAGATCGTGGGTGGTGTGCCGGAACGGTTTGCCCAGTCCGTCGAGGCCGGTGACAGTGCCTGGATCCGTCTCGACGTATTGCCGGATCGGAGCTTCGTAGGCGCGATCTCGTTCGTCGGGACTAGCGTCGACGAGCGCAGCCGAACGGTGCCGATCGAAGTGTTGCTCGACAACCCTCATGGTGTCGCCAAGCCGCGCATGGTTGCCAACGTGCAGATAGAGCGCGAGCGCTTCGACAGCGCGGTGGTCGTGCCACAGGACGTGGTGGTTCGCACGGAGGATGGTTATCAGGTGTTCGTGGTCGCGGAGCGAGAGGGGAGGCAGGTGGCGGAGGCGCGGCCTGTGAGCTTGGGTCCTTCCTATGGCAACCGCGTCGTGATCGCCGAAGGTCTTGTGGTGGGCGATCCGCTGATTACTCTGGGCCATCGGCTCGTCGAGGCAGGCAGCTTCGTTCGCGTCGTGAACCCCGGGGAGGGCGACAGATGAGGCACGGTGCGGGGAAGCACGGCCGCTTCAAGGAGTTCCGGCTCACCTCGTTCGCGGTCAACCACCCGACCAGCATCTTCGTGATGACGGCCATTCTCATCATCACGGGGGTCGGTTCCTACCTGGCGGTGCCGAAGGAGTCGTCTCCAGAGATCGTGGTACCGAACATCATCGTGAACACGGTCTATCCGGGAGTGGCGCCGCGGGACATCGAGACGCTCATCACTCGGCCGCTCGAGGAGGAGCTCAACACGATCGCCGATGTCAAGACGATCACGTCCACCTCGATCGAGGGGTACTCCAGCATAAACGTGGAGTTCGACGCCGGCGTCGATATGGACGAGGCGCTCCAGCAGGTGCGCGAGAAGGTGGACATTGCCAAGCCGGACCTGCCCGCAGCCGCCGAGGAGCCGGGGATCTTCGAGATCAATTTCGCAGAGTTCCCGATCATGCAGGTCAACATCTCGGGGCCCTACAGCTTGGTGCGGCTGCGGGACGTTGCGGAAGATCTCGAGGACCGGCTCGAGCAGATCCCCAGCGTCCTGGAGGTCCGGCTTGCGGGGGGACTCGAGCGCGAGGTTCAGGTCGATGTCGATCTGGCGAAGCTGAAATTCTACGACCTGGCCTTCGACGACGTGATCAATGCCATCCGGGACGAGAACGTCACCGTGCCGGGGGGCTCGATCGATGTGGGCGACCTCAAGTATCTGGTTCGCGTCCCGGGCGAGTTCACCACGACCGCCCCCATCGCGGACATAGTCGTCACCACACGCAATGGCCGCCCGATCTACGTGCGCGACGTTGCGTCGGTGGACTTCGGCTTCAAGGAGCGAGACAGCTTCGCGCGACTGGACGGCAACCCCGTGATAACGCTGTCCATAGTGAAGCGCGCCGGCGAGAACATCATCGAGACTGCGGACGCGGTGCGCGCGAACATCACTGAAATGGAGTCTCGGTTTCCGCCCGGTACGATTGTGAAGATCACGGCCGATCAGTCGGAAGACATCCACGAGATGGTGAGCAGCTTGGAGAACAACATCATCTCCGGCTTGATCCTGGTGGTGGCTGTACTTCTCTTCGTCCTCGGTGTCCGTACGGCGCCGTTCGTGGGCCTCGCAATCCCTCTCTCGATGCTGATCTCCTTCAGCGTCATCCAGGTAGCGGGCTTCACCATGAACATGGTCGTGTTGTTCAGCCTGATCTTGGCGCTCGGAATGCTGGTGGACAACGCGATCGTGGTTGTGGAGAACATCTATCGGTTCCGCGAGCAAGGGTTCGACCACGTCCACGCGGCCAAATATGCGACAGCAGAGGTCGCGATTCCGATCATAGCCTCGACAGCGACGACGCTGGGCGCCTTTGCGCCGATGGCGTTTTGGCCCGGTATCGTGGGTGAGTTCATGCGGTATCTGCCGCTGACGCTCATTATCACGCTCAGCTCATCGCTATTCGTGGCTCTCGTGATATTGCCGACTCTCTGCTCCAAGCTGCTCGACACGGAGGACGCGCCGATCGTGCTCCCGCGTGCCATGAAGTTCCTGCTGGCGGGGCTGACGGGGGTCGTGCTGCTGGTCATGCTGACGGTGAACTGGCTCACGGCGCTGCTTCTCCTGACGACCGGGGTGCTGGTGTACGCGTTTCACCACTTCGTGGGACATCCGGCGGGCCACTGGGTCATGACGAGGGGTCTGCCGGCCACGCTGGTACGCTACGAACGACTGCTGAGCTGGGCACTCAACCACCGACTTCGGATGGTGTTTGGCTCCGGCGTCGCATTGGTGTTGGTGGTGATCGTGTTCGGCCGCCTGAACGCCGGCATCGAGTTCTTCCCCGAAGACATACCGCCGCCCACCGTTTACGTGCAGGTAGAGGCGCCCCTGGGGACGAGAGTCGAACAGACCGACGCGATCATTCGAACGATCGAGCGCGAGATCATGACGATGCCCGGTCACGAGGACTTCGAGTCGGTGGTCGCCACAGTGGGATCGCAGATCTCCGCGGGCTTCGGTGGCGGAGGCGCAGCGACGCATCTCGGCACGGTCGCCGTCAACTTCGTGGACTTCGAGGACCGTACGACGGATGCCTTCGTCACACTGGAGCGCATCAGGGAGAGAACTGGGACAGAGATCGCCGGAGCCCAGATCTCGGTGGAGTCAATGGAGATGGGTCCCCCGACAGGCGCGCCCATCGCCATAGAGATCACCGGCCAGAGCCCCGACATCTTGAAGCGGCTGGGAGACGAGGTCGTCAACCGCCTGGAGAACTCTCCCATCTTCGCCAAGCTGGACGGCCTCGAGGTGGACATGTCCGAGGGCCGGCCGGAGCTGGTGATCGACGTGGACCGCGAGAAGGCGGCGCTCTACGGGCTGAATACGAGGGAGATCGGCTTTACCATCCGGAGCGCCATCAACGGTACCGAGGCTTCCAAGTTCCGCGACGGCAAAGACGAGTACGACATTACCGTGCGGCTGGCTAGGCCGTACCGCGAGGACCTGAACTCGCTGGCCGATCTCACGGTCGTCGCCGAGGGCCAGCAGATCCCGCTGTCGTCGGTGGCGAACTGGTCGGTGGGGAAGGGCTCGGGCGACGTGCTCCGCAAGGATCTGGATCGCATCGTCTCCGTCACGTCGGATGTCCGAGCGGGCTACAACGCGAACGCGGTACTCGCAGAGGTACAGGACCACCTGAGCGCGTTCGCCCGCACGCTGCCGTCGGGTTACAACCTCCGTTACGCCGGACAACAAGAGGAGCAGCAGGAGTCGCAGGCATTCCTGATCGGTGCGTTTTTCATGACCATCTTCATCATCGGCTTCATACTGGTGTCGCAGTTCGACTCCGTGACCAAACCGCTGATCATTCTCAGCTCCGTCGTGCTCTCCACGATAGGAGTGCTGATCGGTCTGATGATCTTCCGCATGCCGTTCGGAATCATCATGACCGGCGTGGGAGTCATCAGCCTGGCCGGCGTGGTGGTCAACAACGCGATCGTACTGATCGACTACATCGACATCTTGCGGGTGCGGGACGGGCTCTCGCGCCGCGAGGCGATCGTCCGGGGTGGGCGCACGCGTTTTCGGCCGGTGCTGCTGACGGCGGTCACGACCGTGCTGGGACTGACACCGCTCGCGATCGGACTGAACTTCGATTTCATCGGATTGTACAGCTCGCTCCGACCTGAGCTCTACTGGGGCGGCGAGCAGGCGTCGTGGTGGGGGCCGATGGCGATCGCCGTGATCGCGGGCCTCACGTTCGCCACGTTCCTGACCCTGGTGCTGGTGCCGGTGATGTACTCGCTGCTCGATGATTTCGACGACTTCCTGCGGAAGCACTTCGCCCGGGCGGGCGGCACGGAAGGCAAGGGTGGCGGGGAACGTCCCATTCCGACCCGAACCGGAGAGCACTCGCTAGGCGAGCCAATGACCGTATAGCTCAGGCCTCCGGTCGCGCCAGAACAGCGATCTCGCGGGAGAGGAGCCGCAGAGGGCGAGATCGAGGTCGGCGAGCACCAGATCCTCCTCAAGCTTCTTCCCGCGCGCCACGACGCGCCCCTCGGGATCGACGACGAACGACTCGCCTGAAAAAGTGAGTCGCTTCTCCTCTCCCACACGATTGCACAAAGCCGCGAAATAGCCGTTCTGAAACGCCGCGGTGCGGACTTCGGCCTCATACATGCCCTCCGGCCACTCATTGACGGCGCCGGCCTGGGGGATCACTACCAGCTCCGCGCCACCCACGCCAAGGGCGCGCATGTACTCCGGGTAATGGCGGTCGTAACAGATCGCGACACCGAGCTTGCAGACCGCCGTGTCGTACACGGGCGCCCCTCGATCGCCTGCAGTGTAGTAGGACCTCTCGTGGAAGCACACGTAGTCGGTGATGTGAACCATTCGCGTCGTGCCCAGGTGCGCGCCGTCGGCGTCGAACACGGGAGAACTGTCGAAGTACTCGCCGTCCGCGACCTCGTACATGTTGTAAACTGTGACCAGCCCCAGCTCCTTAGCCGCGCGCGAGATTCGTTCCGCGGTCGGACCCGGAATCGGCTCTGCCAGCGACGCGGCCGAGTCGAACTCCTCGTGCTGCGGAAAGAACGGGAGCCCCGCGAGCTCCGGGAATGCGATCACGTCGGCCCCTCCCGTCTTCGCCTCCCGCATGGCTCCCAGGACGCGCCCCACGCGCTCTTCGGCGTCACCGACTTCGGCGATCTGCGCGAGCGCCAGGCAAACAGTCATGGACGCTTGCCCATCGTGACCAAAGAGCCCTCCTCGGCCTTCCACGGCTCCGATGCCTGGTCCGGAGGGAGTCTCACGCGGAACTGGTCTGCAACCACCAGCCCCGCACGCTCGAACGCCACCCTCCACCCGGCCTCATCCAGCAATCTCATCTCGAGCCCCACGTCGGCCGGCCACGCATGGCTCGCCGCATTCTCGGCGTAGTAGTCCACGGCGCAGGCAAACAGACCCCGCGGGGTGAGAAGCTCCCGGATCGCCTCGAGCGCAGGCTGCATGTCAGGCAGGTAATACAACACCTCCATGGAGAAGATCGCATCGAAGCGTCCGGCGGGGAGAGCCATGCCGGGGAACGCGCCCAAATGGAACTCGACGTTGGGCAAATGGGCGGAGAGGGAGCGGGCCCGCTCGATCATC
The DNA here is from genome assembly GCA_046760725.1 of Gemmatimonadales bacterium. Taxonomy (GTDB): domain Bacteria; phylum Gemmatimonadota; class Gemmatimonadetes; order Gemmatimonadales; family GWC2-71-9; genus JBHIEQ01. Next base: position 10,092 of record JBHIEQ010000003.1, on the reverse strand, counting down.
TCCGGCGAGAGATCCACGCCTACGGCGCGTCCCCGCCGCGCTCGCGCAGCCGCCCAGCGAACCGAGTAGCCGTTGCCGCACCCGACGTCCAGATACCACGAGCTCTCGGTCAGCGGGAAACGCTCGAACACGTGCCGCGCAAACGGCCCATGGCTCTCCTCCATCCCTTCGGCGTCCCCGTTACGGGCCCATTCGTCGAACACTGCGCGAATGCGCGAGATGGCCTCGCCTTGATCGGCGGATCCGTGCAGCTCATCGGCGGTCACGGACGACAATCTAGCGAGGGGCGCAGTCGCCGCACATCCGGTCGCAGATCGAGCCTGCTCGTCAGGATCTGCATGAAACGAGAAGCAGCCCCGGTGAGCGAATACTGATCGGAGGCGCGGCGATTCACCTCCGCCATGTTTTGGTGGAGAGTGCGGTTTGCGAGCAGGCGCTCGATGGCGCTTGCGAGAGCGTTGCCGTTCTCGGGTGGCACGAGCAACCCGTTCTCCGTGTCCCGGACGACTTCGGGCGTGGAGCCCGCTCGCCAAGCGACTATGGGAAGGCCGGCCGCCATCGCTTCCACAAACACGATGCCGAACCCTTCTTGCAGCGACGGCAGGCAAAACAGATCCGCTGAGCGGAACTCCCTCGCCAGCAGCTCGAACGGCAGGTGTCCCAGAAAACGCACGCGGTCGGCCACGCCACTCCTGAGCGCGTTCTCTTGGAGCCGCCGCCCCTCGGGGCCCTCGCCCACTATGCGAAATCGCACCGGCGGTAGTCGGCCCTTCAGTTGAGCCGCAGCGCGAACGACGGCATCGAGATTCTTGCGGCGGTAGAGGTGACAAACCGTGAGCACAGTCGGATCGCCGCGCGCCGCACGGCCGGCGTCGAGCGCCGCGCGCCAGCGATCCAGGTCGATACCCGGCCGAGCAACACCTATGTGGTGCGGGTGAACACCGTACGCGGCCGTGATTCGCTCGCGACTATACTCGCTCGTAGTCACGACAAGCCGGGCGCGTCGCGCGCCGGCGCGCTCAGCCACCGCCTGAAGTCTCATGGAAAACCGGGTCGCGCCGCGCTCGAACCGTGCCTCGTCGGCCAGGAGCCCCATTATGTACGCCACGAACGGGCGATCCCGTCCCGCCAGCGCGAAGCCGTCGAGATCGATCCCGACCAGTACGTCCGAAGCGATCCGTGCACGAAGGAGCGTGTAGTTGAAGGCAAGCCGGCGGAGCGCATACGCGGGTCCCACGCGTCGCCACCGGGGGGCCACAACGGACACCTCATGGCCCAGAGATTGCAGTCCGCGCCTGAGATTCTCCGCCGCCACGAATGTCCCGCTGCCCGCCCGAACCGACTGCGGCGTTGCGGTCACGATCGTGAATCGTAGCAGGGCTCTACTCTCGACCGAGCAGCTTGGACATCCAGCGAGAGGTCAGGGAATCACGCTGCTGGGTGGCCTCTCGCAGAGCCGCGGCGAAATCCGTGGCCGACGGGTAGCGATCGTCCGGCCGCCGCGCCGCGGCCGTCCGTAAGACACGCACGAGACGGGCTGGTACCTCGGGCCGGACGGCCGCCACGTCGGGCAGCCGGCCCAGATCCTGACGTGCCACGACCGATTCAACGGAGCCGCCCTCGAACGGCACCTTCGCAGAGAGGGCGAAGATGCCGACCAGAGACAGCGAGTAGATGTCGGTACGGTGGTCGGATTCCTCGCCGAGCAGTTGTTCGGGTGAGGCAAAACCGGGGGTTCCCGCGGCCGCCGAGGCGCCACCGTACCGCGAATCGCCCCGGATCGCCAGCGCGAGTCCGAAGTCGGTGATCGCGATCCTCCCGGTTGCGCCATCGATCAGGATGTTCTCCGGTTTCAGATCACGGTGCACCATCCCGCGCTCGTGCGCCTTGGCCAGCGCGTCGAGGGCCTCGAGAAGCCATTGCACGACTCTCCCGACCGGCTGCGGTCCGTCGCGGGACACAAGCTGTGCCAGGTTCGTTCCCTTCACGTATTCCATCGTGTACCAGAGGAATCCGGCTCGACCCCCGAAATCGTGGACGTTTGCGATGGTAGGATGCATGAAGGCGGCGGCGAGCTGGGCCTCGCGCCTAAACCTCTCGACCACGTAGGGGTCCTCGGTCAGGTAGGGGTGCAGGACCTTGAGCGCCACCTCGCGCTCCAGGGCGAGATCGCGCACGCGGTAAACGCGGCCGAACCCGCCCGCGCCCAGTTTCTCAAGTAGCTCGTAGTCGTCGCCCAGCGCGCGCCTGAGCTGCATCTCCCATGCGGGGCCGTCTTCGACGGCCTCCGGCGGCGGGACCTGGAGCTGCACATCGTAGTCTCCCAGCTCTGAGAGGAGGTCGTCTCCCATCTCGGCGGCGGTGAGAAACCGCTCCGCCGGGTCGGCCCGGAGCGCGCGCATTATCACCCGCTCGAGAGCACGAGGGCAGGCACCGCGCAGCTCTCGCGGTGCGATGATCGACGCGGGGTCCTCCTCGGGTAGTGTTCCGGTCACCGCGTAGTACAGGAGCGCTCCCACCGAGTAGATATCGCTGGCCGGCTCCCCGGCCGATCCGTCCCGGATCTCGGGTCCGAGAAGAGGTGTCATGGCCGGCGTGTGTGTAGCTCCCGCGAGCGGCAGACAGAGCTGTGCGTGCCTCAGATCGGTCACTATGGTACGCTCCGCCGTGTCGATCATGACCGTCTGTGGCGCGAGCTGGCGAAGGACGATTCGCTGGGAGTGGACGTACACGAGGAAGCTGATGAGATCACGAGCGAGTTGCAGCACGGCGGGAACCGGACGCGGCCCCCGGGCCACCGCCTGGGCCAGACTTTCCCCTTCGACCCACTTCTCGACGCGGTACGCCCACTCCTCCCGCTCGCCCGCCGTGTAAACCGGTCGCAGCACCGGATGATCCAGAGCGGCGAGCAGCTCAGTCTCGCAGTCGAACCAGGCGCGCTCCGGGGCGCCAGGCGTGAGCTGCGCTCGAAGAGCGACCTGGCGCTTGAGCACGCGGTCCCGGCACACGAACAGCGCACGCAGGCGTGATGCGGCGACGAGGCGCAGGATCTCCAGGTCGGCCTCGAACAGCCGCTCGGCGCGTTCGAACAGCGTGGCGGCATCCACGCCGGGATCGATGAGATCGGACGGTGCGCTTGCCGGGAACGTCATACGGGGTCAAAGATAATGCGTCCCAGAAAGACTCCGACCGCGGGCGGGCCGTACGCGCTGAGACGAGATGACCGACCGTATGAGGGCAGTGGTGCTTCGTGGTGCTGGCGGACCCGAGGTGATGACCATCGCCGAGGTGCCGCGGCCCGTGCCGCGCGAGGGAGAGATTCTGGTACGGGTGGCCGCCGCAGGGGTGAATCGGGCCGATCTATTGCAGCGAATGGGCCGCTATCCCGCGCCGCCCGGCGCTCCGGCCGACATACCGGGACTCGAGTTCGCCGGAGTGGTCGAGGATGCGGGCGGGGGAAGCTCCTCCTGGCGCGTGGGAGACCGTGTCATGGGAATCACGAGTGGGGGCGCCTACGCGGAGTACGTCGTAGTTCCGGCCGGGAACGCAGTGCGCATCCCCGAGCGGTGGTCGTTCGAGCAAGCGGCTGCCATACCGGAGGCGTTTATGACGGCCCACGACGCTCTCGGGCAGGTGAGACTCAGCAGCAGGGAACGGGTGTTGGTGCACGCCGTGGGCAGCGGTGTCGGCGTGGCCCTGCTGCAGCTGGCGAAGCTGCGGGATTGCACCGTAGCCGGCACCTCGCGTACCGCCTCGAAGTTGGAGCGGGCACGGGCCCTGGGACTCGATCGACCGATTCTCGTAGAGAAAACGTTCGCTCCCGGCCCCGACCTCGAGGGCTGGGCTCAAGTCGTGTGTGATCTCGTGGGGGCTCCTTATCTCGGAGCAAACCTCGCGGTGCTCGCGCCGCAGGGACGGATCATCGTGATCGGCCTCACGGGCGGGCAGCTCGCCAAGCTCGACATGGGAAGCCTCATGCGAAAGAGGGCCACGCTCGTAGGCACGGTGCTTCGCGGGCGCTCCGATGCGGAAAAGGCGGAAGTAACCGCGGGGTTCGGGCGAGAAGTGCTGCCGCAGTTGGAGAGTGGGACGCTGATGCCGGTGCTGGACGCGGTGTACTCGATCGAGGACGTGGCCGCAGCTCACCGATACATGGAATCCAACCACAACTTCGGCTCAGTCGTGCTCGCATGGTGAATGCCGCATCGTCCGCGCTACCCGCTTGAAACTCCCGCGGCGCTCGGTATTTTCCTGCTCCCATGCCGTACCTACGTCTGCGCGACACGCGCTCCGGCGAGACGTTGGAGTTCGAGCAATCAGACATCCGCATCGGTCGTAACCCGGACTCCGAGTTCGTGGTGACGGGCGAGGGAAGTCACGTCGTTTCCGGCACCCATGCGAGGCTCTTCCACGCCGGCGGTACGTGGCAGATCGAGGATCTGGGAAGCCGGAACGGAACATTCGTGCGTAACCGGCGCCTCGTCCCCGGTGCCAAGGAGGTACTGTCGCAGGGCGTCGAGATTCGGTTCGGCGAGGCCGGTCCCAGGTTCGCGGTCCTTGCTGTGGCCAAACGCGTGGTGGCCGAGACCGTGGTGGAAGGTCCGGCCGCCGTGCGCCCGTCCGCGCCCACCTTGCCGATGACCGGACTCGACGATGTTGCGGCATCCCCCGCCGCTCCTTCGATCCCTCCCACCGAGGAGGCCGCACCTCCCGGGAGAGAGGAGCCGCCATCCGAGCCCGTACATCCGGCGCTGCGCGTCGTGATGACCGAGGCACGCACGAACGACCGCTTCGTGGGCGAGGGTGAGCAGGTGAGAATCGGCAGGGGTTCCGATTGCGAGCTTCGTCCGGTAGCGGCAGGCGATACGTCCGTGTCGCGAGTGCACGCGACCGTAACACTGCGTGACGACGGTGTGCCGGTACTGCGCGATGCGGGAAGCCGCAACGGGACGATCGTCAACGGCCGTATGCTGGTCAGTGATCACGAGCTCAGGAAGGGCGACCGGGTGCAGCTGGGTGACGCTGGTCCCGAGTTGGTGGTGCAAGAGGTGGTCGCCCGTGGGGTGAGCGTCGCGGAATCAGCAGGGCCCGACAGGGAGTCCGCTCTGGTAGGGGCAGCCGAGAGGAAGGCCGCCGCCAAGAAGGAGAAGGAGGCTCCCAGGCGCAGCTTCGGCGGTGTGGGGCGCACGGTCTTCATTCGCGAGGTCGTGGAGGAGACTCAGCGGAAGGGGTCGAAGCGCTTGCGCTGGGTGATCGGGGCGTTCGCGGTCGTGCTGATCGGGGGAGGTGCCGCGATGTACTGGTACTTCGAGCAGCAAAGACGCAGCACGGTGGCGCAGCTCGAAGCCCAGCAGGCGAGAGTACTCGCCGAGGCCGACTCCGTCCGCAGGGCGGCTGAGGCCGAGTATTCGAGACTGCTGGGCCAGCTCGAGCAGGCTCAGGCCGCTTCGGCGCCGGCCGTGGTGGTGGAGAGCCTGCGCGCGGCCCTCGAGCTGGCGAGCGAGCGGACCGCGTCCCTCGAGGCGTCGCTCATGAGGGCGCAGGCGTCGCTCGACCAGCAGCTTTCCGTGGGTGATTCGCTCCAGCGCGCACAGCGACAGGAACTCGAGCGGATGCGCGCCGAGCTGTCCCGCGCCCGGACCACACAGGCGCCGACGGGGCTGCTCGACAGCCTGCGCCGAGCGGTGGCCGCCGCGGAGCAAAACGCGCGAGCGATAGAGGATCGCCTGCGTGCGGCGAAGGGCGTCGATCTGGCCTCCATCTCACAGGCGAACCAAGCCGCCGTCGGCCTGGTAACGGCGTACTTCCCGGACGGTGTGGGCGATGCTTCCGGGTTCGCACTCAGCGCTTCGGGCTATTTCGTCACCAACCGGCACGCTGTGAGCGACGGAGGTCGTGTGGCCGACACGGTGTACGTCACGATGGCGGACCATCAGCAGAGCGAGCGGATGCGGGCCGACGTCGTCCGCGTCGCCCCTTCCGGCGGCCCCGATCTCGCCTTGCTCAAGATCCGCAATTATCGCGGGCCGTACATCCAGAACATCGACTGGACAGGAACGCACGTGAGGCAGGGTGAGCCGGCGGCGCTCATAGGCTTCCCGGAGGGTATCGCCCTCGCGCTCGACCGGACGCGCACGGTCCGCACGTCTATGAGCGCGGGCATCTTCAGCAAGGTGGTCGAAGATGGCGTTCAGTTCGACGGTTTCACCGTCGGGGGCTCGAGCGGAAGCCCCGTGTTCAACGCCAGCGGCGAGGTCGTGGCCGTGCACCGCGCCGGACTCAGAGCCGGTCCGGGTCTCTCGCTCGCGGTTCCAGTCAAACTCTTGATTCCCCTGATGCCCCCCGATCTCCAGGCGGAAATCGCGAGATAGCGACGTCCGCTAGCGGATGTCGAAGCCGCGGGCGGCCCTCGGATCGAGCGCGTCTCGCGCCCCGTCACCAACGAGATTGCTCGCCACCACAGTCACTACGACCGCCAAACCCGGGAACGTCGCGACCCACGGCGCGTTCACGAGCACATCGCGGCCACTGGCTATCATGTTTCCCCAGGAGGGGGCCGGTGCCGGAACGCCAAGACCCAGAAACGACAGCCCGGCCTCGAGCATGATGGCGTTGCCGACGCCGAGCGCGGTCGCCACAACGAGCGGCGTCAGGGAGTTGGGTAGCAGGTGGCGTAGCACTATCTCACCGCGCCGGGCACCGGAGGCCCGGGCCGCCTCGACAAACGGCCGTGCGAGGATTCCCTTCACCTCGGCGCGTACCAGCCGTGCGACGGTCATCCAGCCGGTGAATCCGATCACGAGCACTACTAGGTGGAGACTCGAATCCCACAGGCTCACGAGTGCTAACAGCAAGACGATCCGCGGAAGAGCGAGTGCCGCGTCCGTCGCCGCCATCAGGACGCGCTCGACGGCACCGCGCGCGACTGCCGCGAGCACGCCGACCGCACCACCCAAAGCGACGGCGACCCCCACTGAGAGGAATCCCACGGTGAGCGAGATGCGGGCCCCGTAGAGGAGGCGCGAGAGCAGATCGCGTCCCAGATGGTCGGTTCCCAACAAGTGCAACGTGCCGGCGGCGTCTCTCGCCATCGGAGCCACGAAGCGCGACCCTAAGATGTCGGTTTGCAGAGCGGGGTCGGTGGGTGCGAGGACAGGCGCGAGCAAGGCCACGGCCGCCATCACGCTCAAGATCGCGAGCCCGGTCGCGGCCCGCCCGTCCTTCAGCAGCCCCGCGAGCGGGCTCATCGCGCTTCCCGACGCAAGCGCGGATCCGCCACCGCGTAGAGCAGATCCGCCAGTAGATTGCCGACTACGACCAGCAGGGCGAAAATCGCCGTCGTCGCCATCACTACCGGGTAGTCCCGCGCCCCCACGGCGTCCACGATGACCCTGCCCATTCCCGGCCACGCGAAGACAACCTCCACGAATACGGTGCCGGAGAAGAGCGCCGGTAGCGAGAGTCCGAGCAGAGTGATCACCGGGAGCAGCGCGTTCCGCAACACGTGGCGCACCTCGACGAGGGTGTCCCGGAGTCCTTTGGCTCTCGCGGCGCGCACGAAGTCGAGCTCCCGCACGTCCAGCACGGCTCCGCGAACGAAACGTGCGGCGCCCGCGGCACCGATAGCCGTGAGAGTTGCGACCGGGAGCACGAGATGTCGCAAACGGTCCGCCGCTCGTCCCCACGGGGTCAGGAGATCCGCGTCCAATGCCTGCGCTCCCAGAGCGGGTAGCTGAAGCCACGGCGGCCACCCCAGGCGCACCGCAGTGTAGCTGAAGACGAGAACCAGCATGATGGCGAGCCAATACGCCGGCATGCCGTACACGAAGAGCCCGGCGACGGTCAGTCCCGTATCCCAGACCGTCCTGCGTTTCATGGCCTGGAGGAGCCCGATCGTGAGTCCCGCTGCGTACGTTAGTAGCAGTGAGAGACCGGACAGCAGAACCGTTTGAGGGAGCGCGCCAACGATGATGTCCGCCACCGGCCGCTGTTGTGCGAGGCTGATCCCCCAGTCACCGCGGACGAAGTTCAGCAGCCATGCCGCGTAACGAACGGCGATCGGCCGGTCGAGACCCAGCGCGCGCCGTGCCGCCTCGAGTTCCTCGACGCCGGAGCCGGGCGGCACCCAGAGGCGCGCGGGATCGCCCGGAGCCAAGCTCACGAGGACGAAAGTGACGGTGACGACAGCGAACACGACGCCGGCGCCGAGTGAGAGCCGCCGGCCCAGTTGGCGGAGCATGCGCAACGGATGTCCAAAACGTGCCTTTGCGTCAAGGGTTGCGGTGTGGCCGCTGTGCGCGCTGGCTCTGGTGTCGTGCGGACGCCCGGAGAGCGAGGCGCGGGATCGGGCGGTGTTCTATGCCTCGGGCGCAGACCTCCAATCGATCAACCCGCTCCTCACGGTGCATCCGCTGGCCAAGGCCGTGCAGAAACACGTGCTGTTCGTGACCCTGGCGAGCTACGATTCGGCCCTGCGACCCGTCCCGCGTCTCGCCTCATGGGAGTGGGACCGCTCGAGAACGGTCCTCACGCTGCGCTTGCGCGACGATCTGACCTGGGGAGACGGCGTCCCCACGACCGCGCGAGACGTGGTATGGACGCTGGAGGCCGCGCGCGCACCCGAGGTCGCGTATCCCAGGGCGCGTAACTTGGGGGGTGTGGAAACCGTCGAGGCCCTCGACGCGTACGTGGCTCGGGTGCGGTTCCGCCGGCCGCAGCCTACTTTTCCGGATGTGCTGACGGACCTCGCGATTCTGCCAGCTCACCTGTTCGAGGGCCTCGAGCTCCGCGAGATCAGGACCGCTCCGTTCAACCGGCGACCGATCGGGACCGGACCCTTCGAGTTCGTTGAGTACCGGCCCAACCAAAGATGGGTGTTTAGACGTAGAGAATCGTTTCCGGCTCGGCTGGGCCGCCCCTCCATCGAACGGTTCGTGGTCGCCGTTGTGCACGAGCCGTCAACAAAGCTCGCTGCGCTCACTTCAGGAGAGCTGGATTTCGCCGGTATCAGCCCGGCACACGCGGAGTTCGTGCGTGCGGATCCCACGCTCGATGTGGTGGATTTCCCCTCGCTGTTCGTGTACGCCGTAGTATGGAACCACCGGCGCAGCCCGTTCGACGAGCGGGGTGTGAGAACCGCGTTGACGATGGCCATCGACAGACAACTGATCGTGGATGCCTATCTATTCGGTTTCGGCACGCCGGCCGACGGACCCGTACCGCCGGAACATCCCTGGTACGAACCGGTCGAGCGGGTGCCGTACGATCCGGACGCTGCTCGACTAATGCTGGGATCCGCCGGGTGGCGGCTCGGAGCCGACGGAGTTCGCGAGCGGGACGGACAGGCGCTCAGCTTCGAGCTGATGACGGTTGGAAGTGGAGATGCCGCGCTGGAGCAGATGATCCAGGCGCAGCTCAGACAAGTGGGGGTGAGCGTACGCATCCGCCAATTGGAGCTCAGCACTTTCCTCGCCACCGCGCAAGGCCCCCGGCGCGATTTCGACGCCATGGTGATCGGACTACCGGGCGATCTGTCGCTGGGCTACGTGGCGGCCCTCTTTGCCGGCGACGGTGCAGGGCCGCTCGCGTACGCGGGCTATCGCAGCGGCCCGTTCGACGAGGCCGTGGAGCGGGCCGCCCGCGCGCGCACCGAGCTCGAGTTGCAGGAGGCTTGGAGCGAGGCGCAGCGAATACTCTCGCGGGACCACCCCGTCACTTGGCTCTACCACGCGAGAGGACTGCACGGCGTGAATCGAAGGGTGCGGCACCCGCCCACCGATCTCCGGGGAGAGCTCGCCAGGATCTCCGAGTGGAGGATCCTACGAGAGGATGGATCACAGTGAGCTTGTACGCACGCGCACCCATGCGTATCGACTGGGCCGGCGGCTGGACGGACGTCCCGGTGTTCGCGGAGCAAAGTGGCGGCGCGGTAGTGAACGCGGCCATTTCCCTCGCGGCTCATGTGGACTTCATACCCGGGGACAACCGGATACGGCTCCGTGCCGAAGATCTCGGCGAGCGGATCTCGCTCGCTTCGTCGAGAGAGATCGTGTACGACGGGAAGCTGGACCTACACAAGGCGGCTCTCAACAC
>JBHIEQ010000002.1:0-24202 GCA_046760725.1 Gemmatimonadales bacterium | reverse complement strand
GTGAGGCCTTCGTCGCCAACAACATCCGCGAAGTGGCCGCCGGATTTCGGCCGATGCAACTCCTGGTATCTGGTTTGGGCATAGTGACGGCGGCCGCACTTGTGGCACTTCTCGTGCAGGCAGGGGTGGAAGACCGTCGCCAGGACATTTCGGTGCTACTGGCGATGGGTGCAGCAGCTGCCAACATCGGAGTGGGCATTGTCAGGCAGGTCATCCTACTGGTCACTCTTGGCGGAGGTGTTGGCGCGTTACTGACCTTGGCGTTGCACTCCGTCCTCCGGCGTTGGGTTCCGGCCGTGGAGCTCGTGCCCCAGGTGCAAGATCTGGCGCTGGCCCTACCGCTATTCATCGCGAGCAGCGTGGTGGCGGCATCCCTTCCGGTGTTACGACTGCGTCGTGTGGATCCGATCGAGGCGTTCCGGCCATGAGCGCAGTGCGACTACACCATGTGAGCAAGACTCACGGCAGGGGCCGTCAGGCGACGCGAGCGCTGAGCGACGTGTCGATGCGTGTGGAGCCAGGAGAGTTCGTAATCATCGAGGGCCCGAGCGGTGCCGGAAAGACGACGCTGCTGAGCGTCGCCGCCGGACTCCTTTCTCCCGACGAGGGTCAGGTGACTCTCTCAGGCCTCTCGTTGTCGGAAGCAACGGTCGCCGCGCGCCGCGCGCACCGCGCGCGGAATGTGGGTTTCGTGTTCCAAAGGAGTAATCTCCTGGACGGCCTGAGTGTCAAGGAAAACGTCCTCCTGGCCGCGGAGATTGCGGGTGTCCCCAAGCACGACGGCGAGCGCCAAGCCTATATGCTGCTGGAAGCGCTCGGCATCGCGCACTTGGCAGACCGGCGCCCGGATACACTGTCCGGTGGAGAGGAACACCGAGTGGCAGTAGCACGCGCCCTCGTACACCGGCCGTCTGTGGTCTTCGCTGACGAGCCCACCGGCAACCTCGATTCTGCGTCAGGGCGCTCGGTAGCCGAAGCGCTGGCGAGTCTCGCCAAGGCCGATGGCGTGGCCGTGATTGTCACGACCCACGACGCACGGATCCGAAAGTTTGCGCACCGCCGGCTCTCGATGGTGGACGGCAGACTCAACTCCAAAGAGTCGTGAGCACGATGTCGGAGCGCTTCTTCCGCACTCTCAACTACTCCTCCGTCAATGAGGACTGGCGTACGGAGGTCGCCGGGCTGCGACTGCACGACGGCGCGCGAGTCCTGTGCGTGACGGGCAGCGGGGATCGGCCGCTGAACCTCCTCGCGGCGGCATCTGCCAAGATCGTTGCGATCGACCTCAACAGAACCCAGAACAACCTACTGTGGCTCAAGGCTACTGCCTTGCGCCGGCTCCCTTTTGGGAAGTACGCTGCCTTCCTGGGTCTGACGCCAGCCGAGCCAGCGTGGAGGGAGGGTACTCTCGATCAGCTTGCACCTCATCTTCCGCCGGATGTACGCGCGTTCTGGAACGCGCACAGGCGCATGCTCTCGCCGGGTGTGCTGTACCAGGGCCGCTTCGAGCGCCACTTCAGGCGTGTCTCGAGAGTGGCTCGCCTGCTGAGACCTCGCGACATCGATACGCTGTTTGCTTTCGCGGATCTCGAAGCTCAGCGGCGCTTCGTGGAAGAGCGTTGGGATCGTCAGTATTGGCGCCTGGCTAGCCGACTGGCACTGAGTCCCATCTGCTCCCGACTGTTTCTGCGCGATCCGGCCTATTTCGCCCACGTGGCCGTACCCGTCGGAAAGACATTATTCGAGCGCATGCGGCGCGCACTGCTGCAGACCCTGGCACGCGACAACTTCATGATGAGCCTCGTCCTCCGTGGCGAGCTTTCATTGAGCGATCTTCCGCCGTACCTGACCGCTGGTGGGTGCGAGCGGATCCGCGAGCGTCTCGACCTCTTGGAAGTGGTCGAGGCCGACCTGATAGCGCTTCTCGAGACCCCTGCTGCGAGGAAGTTCACACATTTCTCCCTCTCGGACGTCCCGTCTTACGTGAGCGAGTCGGACTTTTACCGGTTGGTGACCGGCGCGGTCCGCTGCGCAGCTCCGGGCGCTCGAGTGGTAATCCGCCAGTTCCTCACCCGCTATGGGTTTCCCGATGCACTGGCGCGGAACTTTGTGCGGGAACCAGAACTGGAGGCAGAGTTGGCCGCGGAAGACCGGTCCTTCGGCTATGAGTTCATCGTCGGAACGGTGGTCTGATGCCGAGGATCACTCACCGAGCGCGGTCGTCCGTCGCCGATGAGTTGGCCATTGCCGACTACCGGTCAGAGGACAACCAAGAGGCACTCGAGCTCGATCAACTGTGCGTGCAAGGGAACGCCTACCGCCTCTCGTTCCGACGCTCCGCGTTTCACACGCGAGCGACGAACTATCGCCGCTGGCGGATGCTCACGGCCCGGCTGGACCGCCGACTGGTCGGGACTCTCGGTGTAGCCCTCAAGAGCGTGACGCTGGGAGGCGAGGCAGTCCGTGCTGCTTTCTTCTTTGATCTTCGGGTGCACCCGGAGTATCGCCGCAGTGGAATTGCGCGGCAGCTCAGCGACGAGGGTTTCAGGTGGGCGTCGACCCGCGCGCGCCTCATCTACACATATGTCGTGGCCGACAACCGCGTCACGCAGCATCTCGCGGGGCTGTTCAGCGGCGTGACCGCGGGCGGCTACGCCTATCTGGTCTACCCAACCTACCGACCTGGACGCCCCTGCCTCAGGGCCCGTGTTACGAATTTCAGCGAGGTTCACAATGCCTTCTTGGCTCACGCGAAACCCCTCGACCTCTACTCCAATCCGGCGTGCCGTCCGGGACGGGAAGGCTACGTGGCTTCGTGGATCATGCGGAGGGGAGCCGAGACGGCAGGCTGCTCGGCGTGGAGCAACCGCGGAATCCTGGGGGAGGTTGTCGAGAGGATTCCGTTGGGCCTTCAGCTCGCTGCGCGTTGCTTTGGTGCCTGGCCGCTGCGACGGTACGCGTGGCCGCACATCCCGGATGCGGGAGAAGAGCTGCGTTCCTGGTATCTGTTCGACTTTTTCGCCACGAATGGCGGCCTCGCCCGTCAGCTCATGCGCAGTGTGGAGCAGGATGCCGGCGAGTGCGGAATAGACTACTGCTACATCATCCACACGCGCGCCGATCCCTGGATCAGTGCTCTGCGCGCTGACATCCCTCGCATGTTCTCCCCCGTAGTCCAGTACCGACTTCTGGCAATGACGACAGACGGCTCTCCGCTGCGTCTCCTTCGGCCGTACGTCGATATACGCGATCTGTGACACGAGCCCTCTCTTGACGCGCGCTTGACGAGAGCGCGTCACCTTGGTGACGGGCATTCAAGGAATGACCGTGGCGGAGCCAGCGCGACGACGGATTGAACGGGCCGCCGGGTGGGCGGCTTTGCTTGGCGGGTGGTTGGTCACCCTGTTCTGGGTGCTGTACTTGACCGGGCTCGCCAACCTGGGACAGAACGAGCCGGAACTGGCCTCGTTCGAGCAGGCGTTTCCGGTAGCGGACGCCGTGTGGGCTGCCATCCTATTCACTGCGGGCATCTCGCTGCTGAACAAACGACCAGCTGGCGCTTTCTGCTTCGTGATCGCGGGATCCATGAGTGTCTATCTGGGTCTGCTCGACCTCACCTTCTACGCTCGACAGGGTTTCTATACGTCCCTAACCGCGGAAGCCGTGACGCAGCTCTTCGTGACAGGAGGGTGCATCGGTGGCGGGACGCTCGGACTGGGTTTGGGCTGGAGGCTTTGGAGGACGCAATGAGAGGATCACGCATAGCTCGTGGACCGGTCGTCGTGATAACCGGCGCCGCGAACGGCATTGGTGCGGCGACCGCACGTCTCCTCGCGTCTCAGGGCGTCAACCTGGTGCTCGCGGACGTGGATCGCGTCCGTCTGGACCGGCTGCTGGCCGAGCTCGACGCGCCCACGGCAATTGCCGTAAGCGCGGACGTCGCGGAGAGGAGCTCCGTCGAAGCACTGTTGGAAAGTTCGCTCGAGCGATTTGGAGGGATCGATGCTGTGGTCAACTGCGCCGGTGTGATCCATCCTGGGGCACTCGATGGGTGTTCTGTGCAGGCCATCCGTCGGCAGCTTGATGTCAACCTCTTTGGAACGATCAATGTCACTCAGATCTTCCTGGCGTGCTACCGCCGACAGAGTTACGGGCATTTTCTTCTCATCGCTTCGCTTGGCGGCGTTGTGCCACTGCCGCATGAAGCCGTGTATTGTGCCACCAAGTTCGCCGTGCGGGGCTTCGGTCTGGCACTGGCCCTCGAACTCCGGGACACCGCGATCCGGGTATCGGTCATCCTACCCGATTCGACGGTCACGGCACAGCTCGCAGGCGAGGCGCGCTACGCCGGATCACCTTTGTCCTTCCTGAGCGAGCCACTCCAGCCTTATGAGGTCGCGACTGCAATCGTTCGGACGATGCGGCGGCCCCGTCTGGAGGTTGCCGTTCCCGGCCGCCGCGGCCTCCCCGCCAAGTTGCTCGGCATCTCACCCACGGTACTCGGTTGGTTGTATCCCGTGGCGCGACGTCAGGGAGTTCGTCGCCGCGAACTCATGCGAGCGGAGCTGGATCGCAGCGGGGAGAGTGCGCCTCGGTGGGGGAAGGCCATACCATGATTACCGCATCCGGTCGTCCGGTAGCTTTGATGAGCGGCGAGTTTGTTCACGCCTACTTGATCACCATGCGTCCGTACCTGCTGTTTGTGTCCGGCATTACGGGAATCGTGGGAATGGCACTGGCGCCGCCGATTCCGCTCGGACCGTCCCTGTTGCTCGGTGCGGTCTTCTTCCTGTCCTACGGGTTTGGGCAGGCCCTCACCGACTGCTTCCAGCTGGATACGGACTCGTTGTCGGCGCCCTACCGGCCACTGGTGCAGGGACGCGTCGGTCGTCGAGACGTCATGTTGGTGAGTGTTCTCGGTCTCTCCGTGAGCGGGCTCGTCGTGGTATCGTACAACCTGCTCAACCTGCCCCTCGCTGCGCTCGCGGTACTGGGATTGGCTACGTACACGCCCTTCAAGCGGATATGGTGGAGTGGACCGTTCTACAACGCTTGGATCGTAGCGCTCCTCTGTCTCATTGGATACGCTGCAGCAACTGGCGCGGGCAACGGCGCACTCGGCTGGTCCGGCGCGTTAGGAGGCGTGTTGGTCGCCGTATTCTTCGGCTACGCGAATTTCGTGTTGACCGGCTATTACAAAGACATCTCTGCCGATAGAACGACCGGATATAGGACGTTGCCGGTGGCATTCGGAACCAAGAGATCTGCAGTTGCGAGCAGTCTGTTCGCGCTCGCCGAGATCTCGGGCTGTGTATGGGCGGCCGTGGCGGCCGTCTCCGCCGGGACGAACATTCTCCAGCTCGGAGCAATTCCGTTCGCTGTAGCGGGGACCTACAGCGCCGTCCTGGCACAGCTTCGGCTTCGCCGGGTCTCCGAGCGCGACGCACACAAGGCGATTGCGCCCGTCGTTCAGGCGTACCTCTTGCTGCTCTCTGCGATAGCCGTTCTGGCCAGACCGACTTGGCTGCCGGTCCTCGTCCTGTTCTACGCGGGCTTCCTCGTGGCACTCAAGCTGCGTCCCATGCAGTCACAGATCTGAGGAGACGGAAGGAGATACCGGTGCTCGTGGTCGTCAATCCAACCGCCGGCGGTGGGACGGCGGTCGCCAAGTGGTGCCGAATCGGGCCCGAAGTTCGGAGGCGTCTTGGATCATGTGAAGTGGCCATCACGGATCCAGCTCATGCTGGGAGCGCGATCGAACAAGCACTCACTCGCGGAGAGCTCGACTTCGTCGCAGCTGGCGGTGATGGCACTGTCAATCTCGTGGCGAGCCGTCTCCTGAAGCACAGTGATGGGAACGCACCGGGATGTGTGCGTCTGGGAGCGGTCGGACTGGGCTCGAGCAACGACTTTCACAAGCCCCTACAGCGAACCCGAACCATCCTCGGTATCCCGTGCAAGATCGATTTCCAAGGGGCGGAGCCGTGGGACGTAGGAGACTTGGTCTATGAAGACGAAACCGGCCGGACCGGGCACCGCAGTTGGCTCGTCAATGCCAGCATCGGAATCACTGCCGAGGCCAACCACTTGTTCAATCACCCGAATAGCGTGCTCCGCCTTTTGAAGCGGGTCTCCGTGGATATGGCGATCTCTTACGCGGCACTACACACCATCTGGCGCTTCCGCGGCCACGAGGTCGCGATCCAGATCGACGGAGAGGGTCCTATCCGAACGAGCGTCAAGAATGTCGGTGTAGTGAAGAACCCACATTTCGGCGGCTCGCTTCGCTACGACTCACCGTACGAGCCGCAGTCGAGCGATTTCTACGTGCACTTGATGAAGGCAGTTGCTCTGCCCCGGCTGCTTTGGGTCGTCGCTCACTTGCTGAGAGGCGAGTTCATGGGTCGGAAAGGTACTCTGTCGAGTCGCGCACGCCGAGTGGCGATCTCGGCCGATCGGCCCTTTGCGGTGGAGTGCGACGGCGAGGTCGTCACTGCCGTGCGCGCGCTATTCACTCTGCTTCCGAGACGACTATCAATATGCCGATGACGACTCCGAGTCTCGAGAACGCCTTCATCGACGGTTTGGCCGCACGCCTTCCGCGCTCACCACTACAGCTGAATCGGTGTCACGAGAGCGATGCTGAGCTCCTTCGATTGCCGGGGTCGGACTTCGTCCTGGCCCTGACGACCGACGGCGTGGTGGAGGAGATCGAGACGGGGTTGTATCGCGATCCATACCTAGTCGGCTGGATGACCGTAGTAGTCAACGCCAGCGATCTGGCCGCCGTCGGTGCTGATCCGATCGGCATCCTACTCAGTCAGACGTTCGCAACGGATCACGACCAAGCGTTCGTCGAGCGGCTCCAACAGGGCGTCGAGGCGGCCGCGACCGCCTGCAAGCTCCCGGTGCTCGGCGGCGACGTGAATTACGCGATCCGGACACAGATGGTTGGCTGTGCACTCGGCCTAGTTGCCGACGGACAGCCACTCCGGCGCCGCGGGTGTGCAGTGGGCGACCTCCTCTTCGCCACCCATCGCCTCGGCGCGGGGACCGCGTTCGCTCTGACCCAGCTCGAGGCTGATCGGACAGGATCGCGCAGCACCGTCGACTATCGGCCTCTGGCACGGCTCGCCGAAGGACAGCACCTCCGGCGATTCGCCACCAGCTGCATGGACACAAGCGACGGCGTCCTAGCCACGCTCGCGCAGCTGGGGGAGCTCAACTCCGTGGGTTTCGAGTTCCATCAACCTGTGAGCGAGGTCGTGTCTGCGAACGCTCGACTGATCGCTGAAGCGGCGCAGATTCCACCTTGGATGTTACTCGCCGGACCCCACGGCGAATTCGAGTTGTTGTTCACAATCCCTCCTGGACGGCGGGAGGAGTTCCTTACCGCGGCCTCCGACCAGGAATGGCTCCCGCTGGAGCTGGGGCGAGTCATGCCATCACCGGGAGTACGCCTTCAGGCGGATGGCGCTCGCGAAGCGCTCGACGGCGGAGAGGTGCGGAATCTCTTCCTCGAAGTACGCGGAGACGTCGAGCGATACATCGCCGAGTTGATGCGAATCCACGAGCGGCTGAGTCTCTCCTAGTCCCTCACGGCCTTCTCTTCGGCAGGATGATGGCCGGTACACCCTGCTCGCTCACTAGGGTATTGAACCGATCCAGCTCGGGGCCAAGCAGCCTGTGCAGCGTCCCACGATGCCGTGCCCATTGTGCCTCGAGATCGGCGAACATTCGTCGCGCGCCCTCGGTGACCACGCCTTCGGCCGCCTCCACCGCTCCTCTCAAGTACGTGTAGTGGAAGTTTAGTCGCGCCGGAAAGTTGATCACCGTCTGGCCGTCCACCGTGCGCTTCTGGATCAATGAATCCTCGAGCGCGCTCAGCTTTTCGATGAAGATCTCCCCCTCTTCGGAAACTGCCTCTTTCTCCTCACCGTCTTTGACCCGCTCGATGAGCTTCTCGACCTGCTCGCGCACATCGCGGATCCGCATGACGCTTCGATGGATCACCGAGAGCTGATCGTCGATCGCAACCATCAGCTCGTCTTGCTCCCGGAAGCCGTCGATCGGCGTTGTAACACGGGGATCTGCACGGACCTCAACCGTGGCGGAGAGGGTGACATCGTGTTGGCTCACCTGCACCTCATACAATCCCGGCACCACCCGCCGTCCCTGCAGGGAGCCGAAGACATAGAAACCGGGGACGTTCTCCACGGCCTCGTATCTCAGGTCCCATGCCACACGGTTGTGGCCCGGCTCGAGCTTCAGCAGGTCGACGGAGTCCGCCGTCTTCGAGCTGGAGTAACTCCGAATCACGTTGCCCTGCTCGTCCTGGACGGTGAGAGTGACCGGGGTCGAGTCCGTGATATTGGCTACATAGACGTCGACGATGGCACCTTGCGGTGGGTTCCGGCCCAGGTTGCCGCCGCGCCCGAACCCGCCCCAGCCGGCCACGCGGTAGGCGGGCCGAGGCTCGAACAGGTGCAAGGCATCTACGGCGAGGCCGGGTTCCATCTGTTGAATCGGGGACAGGTCATCCAGAATCCAGAACGACCTACCCTGGGTGGCGGCGACGAGATCGTTGTGCCCCTTTTGTACTTGAAGGTCCGTTATCGGCGTCACAGGCATGTTCAGCTGAAGCGACTGCCAGTGCTCACCGTCGTCCCAGGAGACGTACGGGCCGGTTTCAGTGCCGGCGTACAGAAGTCCGCGTCGCACGGGGTCCTCGCGCACCACCCGCACATGAGCATCGCCCGCAATGCCCTCCACCACGTGGCGCCAGCTCTCGCCGAAGTCGTCCGTCTTGTAGATGTGTGGCGTGAAGTCGTTGAACTTGTATCGCGTGAAGGCCACGTATGCCCCGGCGGGATCATGAGGCGAGACGTCGATGGCGTTCACCAGGCCCTCGCCCATGCCGCGCGGCGTCACGTTCCGCCACGTGACACCACCGTCGCGGGTCACGTGAACGAGCCCATCATCACTCCCCACCCATATCACGTCGGGATCGTGCGGTGACTCCGCCACGTACATGATCGTGTTGTAGATCTCGCCCCCCGCTCCCTCGTTCGTTATGGGGCCGCCGCCCGGCCCTTGCTTATCGTCCTCGTCGCGAGTCAGATCGGGGCTGATCTCCACCCAGGAGTTGCCTCGATCGCTCGACTTGAGCAGCACATTCCCGGCGTGATAGATGACGCCGGGATCGTGTTGCGATACCACGATGGGCGCGTTCCAGTTGAAGCGGTACTTCATGTCGCGCGATGCCATTGCGGCCGGGAGCATTGGGTATGCCATGACGTTTCGGCTGCCGCGCGTAGCCTCGTTCCACTCCGCGATCTGTCCCATATAGCAGCCGCCGTAGTTCCGCACCGGGTTGTCGGGATCGAACGCCAGATAGGCGCTTTCGCAGCCCGCCACGGCGTACCAGTCCTTCCAGCCGATCCCTCCCGGGGCCCTGCTCGCGATGGCCGCCGAGCTATTGTCTTGCTGTCCGCCGTACACGTAGTAGGGGAAGCGGTTGTCGGTGTTCACGCGGTAGAACTGGGCGGTCGGCTGGTTCTCTTGGGTGGACCATGTCTTCCCGCCGTTCAGCGACACGTTGGCGCCGCCGTCGTTGGCGTTGATCAAGTAGTCGCTGTTCGTGGGATTGATCCACAGGTCGTGGTTGTCGCCGTGCGGCGTCTGAATTCGCGTGAACGTTCTTCCGCCATCGATGGACTTCCAGGCGGGTGCCGCCATCACCCATACGACGTCGGGGTTCGAGGGATCGGCGTAAACCTCGGTGTAGTACCAGGCGCGGTGCCGAATGTCCCAGGACTCGTTGACCAGCGCCCACGTCTCGCCGCGATCGTCCGACCGATAGAGGCCGCCCTTGGGATCAGCCTCTATCAGCGCGTAGATTCGCTCGGAATTCGCCGCGATGGCGACGCCGGTCTTGCCGATGAGCGAAGGGAATCCGTTCTCCACCTTCTGCCACGTGCTCCCGCCGTCGGTTGACTTCCAGATCCCGCTTCCGGGACCGCCGCTACGTACCTGCCAGGGTTGCCTCAGATGATCCCAGAACGCGGCGTAGAGGTTTCGCGGGTTGTTGGGATCGATCGAAAGATCGCTGGCGCCCGCGGTCTGGCTCACGTACAGCACCTTCTCCCAAGTGGCGCCCCCGTCGGTGGACCGGTACACGCCGCGGTCTTCGGTGGGCCCGTACGGCGCGCCTTGAGCCGCCACGTAAACCAGCTCCGGGTCTTCCGGATGCACTACGATGCGCGAGATCGCCCGCGTCGCTTCCAGCCCGATGTGCTGCCACGAGCGGCCGGCATCCGTCGAGCGATAGACGCCGTCGCCGTGCGAGGTCATTACTCCACGCACCGCGTGCTCCCCCATTCCGACGTACACCACGTTGGGATCGGACGGGGCCACCGCTATTGCGCCGACGGAAGAGGTACCAAAGGTGGTGTCGGAGACGTTCTGCCAAGTCGTGCCGGCGTCGGTCGTCTTCCACACGCCGCTCCCGACGCCACCGAAGTAGTAGGTGTGGTGATCCCGGGCCACGCCGGCCACCGCCACGGACCGGCCCCCCCTGAAAGGACCGATGTTGCGCCACTCCATGTCGCGGAAGAGCCCGGGGTCGACCTGTTGGGCGACCGTGGTCGTGGTCGGCGAAGCGAGGGCGAAGACGGCGGCCATGAGTAGGCCGCGAGCGACGAGTGATTCGCGGATGCGCTTCATGATATCGATAGACGAAGGTGGAGGTCGAAAGTCGGCCTCAAGAAGTTGCCTAGGCTGGTGAGGGGCCGCAACTGCGCCGGGGCGCGGCGTATGGAGCACGGCCTATGAGTTACGAGCCTACCTGAAGGCCCCCTTCTCAGGGTTTCTAGCGGTTGTCCGCCCGGGACTGCATTCTCGCCCTCTTCTTCCTCAACTTCATCAACGTTCGACAGTGGTTCGCGAATCCGTTCTCTGTCCGCCAGTACTGCGTACGGGACATGCCTGCAATACGCAACGATGTTCATAGCTTTCATCTTGATCGGACGATGAGTTCCGAGAACCGTGAAAAAAACCGGATCGGCCGAGAGGGCACTGCGATAGCGCTTCCTACCGCTCCATCCCCGGCAACGCCGAAAGTCCCAAGAGTATTCTCCGCTCACCGATAGTCGCGGGCATAATCCCGAACAGAGTATTGTGCTCCCATTCGAGGACCATCACCTCCCGCAGCAGCTCGATATACGCCACGTCGTAAAGCGACGGCTCGGGGGTTCGCAAGCACGGTCCCTGAGGAGAGGGGATCCGGCACGTGTGACCCACGCCTAGCACATGCAGCATCTCGTGCGTGAGAATCGTCTCCCAGCCGATTTCTCCGTCCGACAGCCCGACCGGCTCGAGCGGCCCCACGCTGAGCACTCCACCACTCAACAGCTGGTGAGTCATGCGAAACGCGGTGAACCGCCCGTCCCCCGCCCACACGCCTAGCTCCTGCACCCATTCCAGCGGTTCCACGTCACCCAACGCGAGTCCGCCCCACCACGATGCTGGGTCATACACCACGCGGATCACACCGGGGACGAGACCGGGATCGTCGCTCGGTGCATCCGGCCACCACTCCGGCTCCGCCTCCGCCGGCTCGAACATGTCCAGTCCGAACACCTGCTCCATGCGGTCGAACACTCCCCAGATATCCGCCGAATCCTGCGCCGTGAAATCGGGGGAACCATAGCGATGATCGAAGGCGACCTTGGCCGGCATCCTGTCTTCAGGCCAACTCCTGAGCTGCACCAAGTACCTTGGTGAATCGCCCAGGTAATCCCGGTTCCCGTGGTAATACGTCGGGGCCACGCGCGTGCCGTCGTCATCCATCACGGAGTCCAGGCTGGTCGCAACCACCTGGCCTTGGTAGATCCCGTTCTTGATAGTCCACACCCGCGGGACCATCACGACATCTATATCTCCCACCGAGTCAACGTGAAATGGATACAGGAACGGGTGGAACACCGATCCGCCCTCGATCAGTAGTTCGCCCGTCACGTGGGAAGCCGTCGTACGGATCTCAAACGTGCGGTCCGACTTGACCTGAGCCGAGTCTCCCGTGGTCTCGCCTTCTGCGCGCCAGGTAACCCACAAGTAGGTTGGATCCGTGCCTTGAGGCGCATGGACTCTGCCGCGAATCACGAACTGCGCGCCCTGTACCGCGTCCGTTGCACAGGCCGCAGCCCAGATCCCGATCGCGCTAACCGCCAATCGCCCGCAACTACGGTGGGACGTGATCATTCTCATCGTAGCGCTCGAGCGCGCTACTTCACTGTACCCCGAGATGCGCCGAGAGATCGACCCTCATAATGCCGTAAGGAGCGAGCTTCCCGCCCCTCCGGGTAGGTCCGTGCCAACGTGTGGCACGGTGCAGCTCCGTTTGCCATTCCAGGGAATCGGGACACAGCTTATCCAAAGATCGGCAAGACATCACTATGACACCGTGGAAATCATGACGGCCGGCGAAGCCGATGTCCTTACAGCTGAGATGCAGCATCTTGATTCGCATGCGGCCTAGGTCTGGGTTGGAGCTGGCGCGCGTTCAGCGTGCCTCGATCATCGCCGGTGTTGCGCTGGTGGCCGGATGTGGATCCGCTGACTCGGCCGGCACGCCAGCCACTGTGATTCATGACAGCGTGGGAGTCCTCATTGCCGAGAACGATCTCGACAGAGCGTCGGCAACATGCACGATTGGCGCGGTCCCTTCGGTGACGATCGGATTGGAAGAGGGCGCCGATGAGTACGAGCTCCACAGAGTCTTCGGCGCAGGTCGGTTGAGCGACGGCCGGATCGCGCTGGTCAACCAGGGAAGTCAGCAGCTCCGATTCTACGATCAGCAGGGCCGCTTCCTCGACCAATCCGGACGGCGGGGCAACGGACCAGGTGAATTCCGAAATGCCTTCTACCTGTGGGTTCTGCCCGGTCATACGATCTGGGTCGGCGACTACCGACCATGGCGATACCTCGTCTTCTCACCACAGGGTGAGTGGGTACGCAACGTTCAACCGGATCCGATGTACATCAATCCACCTGGGGTGATGGGGGTGCTGGACGACGGCCGCACGGTCCTATATCACCGGCCGAGATCGACGCGTACCGCCGCCGCGCGGTGGCAGAGTACGGAGGCATGAGCGCACGTGACCGGCGGCGATTTGTGGAACCCGTCGTGAGTCCCGATCGTCCGATTGCGGATGAGTCCCCGGCTTTCGCAACGCTGAAAGCGGGCCGCGACGGCCCGCCGAGCGTTCCGTGGCGAGCTACCGCCGCTGCACGTTGAACTCGCCGAAATAGACCGTATCGACTCGGCCCGGGCCCTCGATCGCAACCTCGCCGATAATGAAGTCACCCGGGCGATCCGCGCTGAACTTCTCCAGCCGCAGCGCGTGCCGCAGCGAGTCGGCATCGTAGGCGAATGCCGCCGATACGGGAGACGAGAAGCTCACCCCGCATTGCGCGAAGAGATCACCGAGCCGCACGTAGGCCCCTTCCGGGCACGGGATGTTGGCGGCAGTCGAGATCGTGAGCTGAATGGGAACGTGAGCGAAGCTTCCGGATCGGTCCGATCCCGAGATCGTTCCCTCGTAGGTGCCCACCCAACCAGCGACGACCGTCGCGGGATCGCCGGACTCCACAGAACTCCCCGTGGGCGCTTCGCACCCTATGAGGGCGGCTGTCAGTGCCGCGAGCAGGGACTGGGCGGCGGAGCCTCTCACATTGTGACACAACGCCGGGCGGCGGCATCGGGTTCCGGCGCTCCAGGAACTCGCACCCCCGTCACCCATGTCCCGGCGCGCGAGGCGGCCTACGGCACTCGCGCCCGCCCGATGGTATTCGCGTCGGTGCCGAACCAGATCTCTCTAGTGGGCGCGTGAAAGTAGGCGTGTCTCACCGTACCAGGGCCGCTCGCGAGCTCGGTGATCGAGAAGAACTCTCCGGTTGCGGGGTCGTAGCCGACCAACCTCACCGGTGTCCCACGCGGGCCCTCGAAGAACCACAGCCGGTCTCGATCGTCCAGTACCATCGCGTAGGGCCGGGACTCGCTGCCACCAGGCGCGGCCCACTCCGCCACCCGCCCGGAGCCCGGATCGAAGCGCCCCAGCATGCCGCCTGCGTAGTCCACGTACCACAGCATCCCATCCGACGTGATCTGCAACCGTCGAGGACGCGTCGCGGCACGCGGCAGCTCGAACTCGGCAATCTCCATCGCGGCCGGATCGACGGTCGCGAGCTTGTTCGTGCCGAAGAGGGCGATCCAGGGACGGGCTCCGTTTGTGTCCATCACAATCCCGTACGGCCGGGCTCGCGGAGTCGGAACCGGGATCAACCGAATGTCGCCCGTAGCCACGGTGAGCTTGCCCACGTAGTCGGACTGCTGAGCCGTGAACCAGATGTTGCCGTCGCGATCCCACACGAGCGTATGCGGATCACGCACGGCCGGATCGGGCATCATGAACTTGGTGATCTCGCCCGTCTTGGGATCGAGTCTGCCAATATGCCGGTTGCGGTTTCCTGCATACCACACCATGCCGTCTCGGTCGATGATGAGATTGTGCGGATGGGTGCCCTCCTCCAGTTCGTAACGCTTGAACTCTCCGGTCGCGGGATCCAGGTAGGCGATGTAGTTCCCCGCCTGCCCGCAGAAGAAGACCCGGCCGTCGGGGTGAACATAGGGGTCCCGAGGACGTGTCCGCTCGCCATCGGTCGTGGGGAACTCGTCATACAAGTTGCCGTCGTCATCCATCCTGTAGGGGACCGGCCACTCGTCGATCTCCACGGGAGCCACGGCCTGGGCCCGTGAGGGTCGCGGAACAGCGGCGCTCGCAATACAGGACGTGAACAGGAGCAGGGATACTTCTTTCCTCATGGTCGGCCTCCGTGAATCTCAGGCGACATAGGGGATCGTTTTAGTTGCAGCTACGCTCCGAGCGGCCATTTCGTTGGAGCGGTTGGTTTGGCACGGTTCAGAGCCGCAGTCGCATCCCGGCTCTCGCGACCTCGAACCCACGCCGCTCGATCTCCGCCCTCTCGGGTCCGTCATCGTGGGCAGGGTTCGTGTTGTTGAGGTGTGTGAATACGACTCGCGCGCCGCTCCGCACAACCGACTGGAGAATGTCCATCGTGTGCGGGATCAAAGGGTGAGGGATTTCCTCGATGCTCCGGCCCTGTACTTCTCCCGCAGAGTAGAACGAGCCGTCTAGGAGCGCAACATTCACCTCTCGCACCAGGTCCGAGATGCCATAGGACCAGTCCTCCCATCGGTCGATGTCCGGCAGATAGAGGATCGATCGCGAGGGCCCGCGGAACATGAAGCCCACCGTGTCGGAGAATTCCTGACGGTGAGGTACGGGTATCATCCGCGCCGCGATCTTGTCGTCGATATCGAACCATTGGTCCAAGGGAACATCGGGGAACACGAGCCGGCCCTCGTCCACCATGAGGCTCCAGGGGCCGTTCGTGCCGAGGTACTCCGCCATCCGGGGCGTGCAGTAAACCGGTGTAGAAGCGATGCCCAACCCCTCCCGCCCCAGCTGCGCGAGCCCGGCGTAGTGCCCGATGTGGGCGTGTGTCAGGAAGATCCCGTCGAACGGTCTGCGCTCGCCTGCTCTCCGCCGGAAGGAGGACTCCTCTATGAGGTCCAACTGCCGAGTGATGTCGGGCGTCGCGTCAACCAAGTAGAACCGCTCCGGGTCCGGCTCGATCAAGGCGAGGGAGGCCACGTAACGCGGCTCGAAGCGGGCGCGGTCGCATCGCGGTGTGTAGCAGCCGACCTGAGGAAGGCCTCCGTCCTGCGCCGATCCCAAGACGAGCGCGTAGGGCTCGGGGGGCTCGGGGGGCTCGGGGGGCTCGGGGGGCTCCGCGGCAAGGCCGGCGAGGGCGCGCCGCAGGGGCCCGGCACCGGCGGCCATCGCGCCCGAGGCCGCGAGAAAGTCTCGACGAGAGCATGTACTCATGCGGTGCCCACAAAGCTGCTTGCCGGGCTGACCGTCGCAAGGCGGCGCCCCCCGACTTGACGCAGCGAGGACAGGGCTGCACGCTAGAGCGTTGTCCCGGCCAGCCGCACATATCAGGAAGGTGACCATGAGACAATCGCAAGCTCACATTTCCCTCGTTGCGCTCGCCACTTTCGCACTGGTGGGTTGCGCCGGCGAGGAAGCCGTTCCGCCCCCAACCCCACCCTCCCGGGCGCTCCTCGAACCGGGGAGCGACAGTGCCAGTCTCACCGCTCCGGAGCTGTTCCGTGCGAAGTTCGAGACGAGCAAGGGTGATTTCACCGTCGAGGTCCATAGAGACTGGGCGCCGCACGGCGCGGACCGGTTCTATTACCTCGCGAAAAACGGCTTCTACGATCATGCCCGGTTCTTCAGAGTGGTTCCCGGCTTCGTGGCCCAGTTCGGGATCAGTTGGAGCCCCGAGGTGTCCGCGGCGTGGCAGGGTCAGGAAATTCCGGACGACCCGGTGGTTGAGAGCAACCTGCGCGGTCGGCTGACGTATGCGATGGCCGGACCCGACACGCGGAACACGCAGGTCTTCATCAACTATGCAGACAATGCTCACTTGGACGAGAACGGGTTCGCGCCGTTCGGCCAAGTGGTTGAGGGCATGGAGGTAGTCGATAGCCTCCATGCGGGATATGGGCAAGTTGGTCTGACCCCCGACCAGAAGAGGCTGCGAGAGGAGGGGAACGCGTACTTGGATGCGGAGTTCCCGTTGCTGGACTACATCACCCGCGTAACCGTCATTGAGCAGGGAGGTTGAGGTGCGCTCCGTAGCCGTCGTTCTCACGGCGCTCTCGGTATGCTCCGGAGGCCTCGCGCAGCTCATCGCGCAGACCACTCCGACGGAGCGCGCAGCTGCAAGAGAGGTGTTACGCGAGATCGAGAGCCTACAGGAGCGCCTGAAGCCGCTAGAGATGGGCCGCCGGCTGGCGGGCAGGAGAGACCGCGACCGGGATGCGCTCTTCGCGCGAATCGAGGAGCTGTGGACATCCGAGATGCAGGACTTGAGCGACCACATCGGGCGAAATCCCGAGGTCGGATTTCAGGAATACGAGTCGGTCGATACGCTGACCAAGGTGCTCAAGCACTACGGGTTCGAGGTGGAGACTGGGCAGGCCGGTCTCGAGACGGCGTTCGTGGGAGAGTGGCGCTCGCCGGCGGGCGGAGAGGGTCCGGTACTAGGCGTGATAGTCGAGTACGACGCACTGCGCTCCACACACGAGCCGTTTCATGGCTGCCAGCACAACGGCCAGAGCCCGGTGGGTTTTGCCGCGGCGATCGCTCTCAAGGAGTACATGGAGACGAACCGCGTCCCCGGGAGCATCAGGGTATTCGGGACGCCCGCCGAAGAGATGGGTCCCCCGTCGAAGGAGATCATGTGGCGGGCGGGGGTGTTCCGGGGCACGGACCTGCTAGTGCGGAGCCACGGCTCGGGCGAGACTGCGCGCGGAAGGGCGGGTTTCGGCATCTGCTGCCTCAACATCAATCAGGTGCGGTACACCTTCACGGGTAGGGCCTCTCATCAGCGCGCGTCGTGGTTCGGACGCAACGCCCTCACCGCGGCGGTGAGGTTCTACAGCGCGGTGGACGGGTTGAGACCCACCTTCCGGCCTGAGGCTTCGATACAAGGCGTGATCCCGGAGGGTGGAATCGCGCCCAACGTGGTGCCCGACCGGGCCGTTGTCGATTACTACATTCGGTACCCCGACGAAGTGTACCTGGAACACATCACGGAGATGATGGATGACGCTGCGCGGGGAGCCGCGCTCGCGACGGGGACGCAGGTGGAGATCGAGGTGTACGGCCGACTGAGAGACGGCATCACGGTGGGGACGCTCGAGGAGCTGACTTACGCCTACGCAGAGCGGTTCGACGCGCCCGAACTCAACCCCGAGCCGCAGCGCCCAGCGGGATACGAGGAAACGGGATTCGTCTCCCGGGACATTCCTGGTGTCGGGGTAAGCGTCTTCAGCTCACCGGCCGCCGGCCACACGTACGCCAGGTTCGAAGACTCCATGAAACCGGTGGGGCACAAGGCGTTTCTGCTCGATGCCAAGATCATGGCAGCGGTGTTGTACCACTTCCTGCGCGACGAGAGCTTCCGCAACGCCGTAAAAGAGGAGCATCGTATCCTCACCGGACTGTTCGACCGGTACCTGCAGGGACTGCGTACGGCGTACGCGGGTGAGCTGGGCTCTGCGGGCGAACGCTAGGCTATAGGCTAGGAGTCTTCCCGCCGGTACACAACACGCCCTCCGACGATGGTGTACAGCACGCGTGCGTCCAGCAGTCGCGCGGGGTCGGTCTCGCCTGCCTCGACGAGATCGGTATCGAACACCGAGATGTCCGCGAGCTTGCCGACGGTGAGCGTCCCCTTGATGTCCTCCTCAAAGGCGGCCCAGGCCGGCCCCTTAGTGTAGGCTTCCATAGCCTCACGGATGGTGAGGCGCTGCTCGGGGAACCAGCCCTCTTGGGGCTCGCCGTTCAGGGTCTGTCGCGTGACGGCCGCGTACAGGCCGTACACCGGGCTCAGATAGTAGCGCGCCGCGTTGGTGCCGGGGCTGTCGCTCCCGAAGATCAACACAGCCCCGTTCTCCTTGAGACTGCGGAACGCGTAGGCGCCCTTGGAGCGCTCCGCTCCAATCCGCTCCTCCATCCAGCGCATGTCGTCCGAGATGTGATACGGGTTCACTTCGGCGACGAGGTTCAACTCGCCGAAGCGCCTGAAGTCGTCGGGGTGCACGACCTGCGCATGGATCACCCTCCACCGATGGTCGGCGTTCACTAGATCGTGCTCGGTGAGCACGCGCTCGTAGATGTCGAGCAGGATTCGCACACCTTTATCCCCTATCGCGTGTACGTGGGGTGTGAGTCCCGTGGGAATGGCCTCCACCAGCAGGCGCTCGAGGTTTCCCACGCCGAAGTCGGTGTACTTCTGGCTCTCGGTCATCGAGAGGGCCACTCCCGGGCGCGCCTCGGGGAGCATGATCTGCCGAACGATCCCTTTGTTCGTGGGATCGTGATCGTAGGGACGGAAGAACATGGCGCTCGAGTTACCCATGATCCCGTCCACCCACGCCTTGTACCCGATGAATTTGATCCAGTCGTCGCCCAGACCCTGCGTGATGCCCAGTGCGGCGGTATGAACGACGTTGTCGAGGGTGGGCCGGATCAGGAAGCGGACCGTGAGTTCCCCGCGGCGCTGGAGTTCGCGATAGGCTTTGAGCTGCTCGGCGGAGGTGATGTCCTGGATCGTGGTCACCCCTCCCTCACGCGCCTCCCGCATCACGGCACGCACCTGCGCGAGGCGCTGATCAAACGAGATGGGCGGGATCACTCTCGACACCAGCCGCAAGGCCGTGCCGCGCAGGATGCCCGTGAGCCGTCCCGAGCGGTCCCGCTCGATCACACCACCCTGGGGCGCACGGGTATCGGCGGTGATCCCGGCCGCCTCGAGCGCTCGTGTGTTTGCGAGGTACATGCTGCCGTCGAAGCGGCGCACGAAGACCGGGTGATCCTGGGTGATGCTGTCGATCAGATCACGATGCGGTGTGAAGGGTCCCGCGGCGATCTCGCCGGCGCGTTCTCTGCCCGTGGACCCGGCTTCCCACTGCTCGTAGGCGCCCCAGTCCCCCCTGGTGATCCAGCTCCCTGCGGGGAGTCGCTCGGCTGCGCCTTTAATGCGCTCGACGAACGCCCCGGGTTCGTGCACGTCGAGCAGGTTGAGGCCGGTGAGCAGAGCGCCGGTGCCCGCGACGTGCACATGGGCGTCGTTGAAGCCCGGGGTCACGAAGGCGCCGTCCAAGTCGATCACCTCGGTGCCGGGTCCCGCGAGCGCCCTGATCGTGGCATCCGATCCCACGGCGGCGATTCGCTCGCCGTCGATCGCGATCGCCGTGGCGCGCCTCACCTCGTCGTCGAGGGTATAGACGTTCCCGTTCACGAGAACGAGATCCACGGCCTCACTCGCGGCACAGGCGGCGAGTACCAGAGGGATGGAGAGACTGGACACGCGCTTCATTGAAGGATCTCCGAGGGCTGTTGCGCCGAGCCGGCAAACTACGGCGGCCGGCGGGTAGTTCACCAGAACCTCCTTAACGGCAGGCTAACATCGTCTTGAAGCCGTCCAATTACACTACCCCACACCATGGCGCAAACCAAAACTCTGAGTGAAGCGGTCGGCGATTTCCTGGCCCAGCAGAGGATCGCAGTAGCCGGTGTCTCCCGTGGCGGCGGTTTCGCTAATGCCATCTATCGCAGGCTTCGAGATACGGGCCATAAGGTCTTACCGGTGAACCCCAATGCGGTGGCCGTGGAGGGTGATGCGTGTTATCCCGACATCAAGTCGATTCCGGGAGGCGTAGACGCACTCTTCATCGCGACCACGCCGGCCGCAGCGGAATCGCTGGTGCGCGAGTGCAGTGAGACAGGCGTTTCCAAAGTCTGGATGCACCGGTCGTTCGGGGCCGGGAGCGTCTCCGGCGCGGCGGTCCGGGTCTGCCGCGAGAACGGGATCACGGTCATCCCCGGTGGCTGCCCCTTGATGTTTTACGAGCCCGTGGACTTCGGCCACAAGTGCATGCGCTGGGTGCTGCGTCTCACCGGGGGCTTGCCCCAGGCGGTATCCTAGCGACGCTAACCGCTTGAGATAGAGTCGGTTAGCTCCCTGTGGAAGCAGAGGGCATTGACGGCAGCGCAACGCGCCCTATTATTCGATATATGTTGAATCATCGAACTGTTGCGGGGAGCGATCTCGCCGAGGTGTTCAAGGCGCTCGGCCATCCCCACCGGCTCGCGATATTCCAGGAGCTCGCGACATGCTGCGTTCCGGGTACTGCATGTCAGAGCGAGAACGCGATGCGGCGCTGCGTGGGAGACGTGTCCGCCGATCTCGGCATCGCGCCTTCCACCGTGTCGCACCACATCAAGGAGCTGGTTAGGGCGGGACTCATCTCGACCGCCCGGCATGGTCGCGAGGTTCACTGCTGGGTCGCACCGGAGGTGCTGCGCGACCTTGGGCGGTTCTTCACCGGTTTTGTCTCGGCTCGGGGCCGGTCGGAGCAGCTCGCCAATGGCTGATCGATCGGCGGACGAATTCAGGACGGCGGTGCGCGACGCCTATGGCCTGATCGCCGGCGCAGGGGATGAGGACTGTGGCTGCGGGCCGGGGTGCTGTGCCGGGTCTTCCGCGTCGGAGGTTCGTACCGGGGAACTGGGATACAGCGAAGCCGACATCGCCGCCGCTCCCCCGGGAGCGAACCTCGGCCTTGGATGCGGCAATCCGGCCGCGATCGCCTCACTTCGGGAAGGCGAGACGGTGGGGGACCTGGGTTCGGGAGGCGGGTTCGATTGCTTTCTCGCCGCCCGCCAGGTGGGGGAGCGGGGTCACGTGATCGGTGTGGACATGACTCCCGAGATGATCGCGCGTGCCCGGGAGAACGTCCGCGCGGCCGGAGTGTCGAACGTCTCGTTTCGCTTGGGCGAGATCGAACATCTCCCAGTTGTCGACGGTACGGCCGACGTCGTCATGTCCAACTGCGTGATCAACTTGTCGCCGGAGAAGCGTCGGGTGCTCGACGAGGCGTTCAGGGTGCTCAAGCCGGGTGGGCGGCTCGCGGTGGCGGACGTGATCGCTCGGAGTACGCTACCTGAGCGGGTGCGCGAGGATCTCGAGGCTTATGTCCGGTGCGTCGCGGGCGCCGTGACCGCTCGGGAACTGGAGCTCCTGTTGACGGAGGCAGGCTTCACCGATGTGCGAATCCGGCCGATGCATGCGGCCGGGCTGAAGGGCGACCCGGTGGCCGGTATCGAGGTGCGTGATTACGTGGTTCCAGCGTACATCGAGGCCCGCAGGCCCGAGCGCGGCTCCTGAGCGGCGGCAGGCAAGCCCAGCTTGTCGCAGCGGGCGTCCGCTACATTCTCACCGCGTATTGGAGCTTGGCCAGCAGCTGATTCGACTCGAGCTGCCACCGGTCCGCCAAGTCGAGGCGCCAGTTGAGCGGTGCCGTGAAGAGGACGATAGCTCTCCCATTTACCGGCGAGATCCAGCACCAGCGTGGGGAGCAGCTCGTAGAACATGTAGAACATGAGGCGCAGCCACGGCCAGCTTGGGCGGTATCGGAAGTTCACCCCACCCGTCGTGATCTGAACGGCGTTACGCGGAACGAAGCTGAGCGATGGTCGAACCCGTCCCCAATTCTCTTGTACGTGAAAGCGATGTCCCACGTGTCGTTGGGATAGTCGATTTTGCCGCCGATCGCGGTCTTGTCTCCTGTGAGATCTTCGGCCCGGATCGGCGTCTTCGCACAGGACGCCCACAACGATCGCGCGCGCCGGCTAACACGCGAACCGTGGTCCGCCCGGTGAGGTTTCCGCGCTCCACGGGATCGATCATGGTGAGATGCGAGATGGCGCCGGCTTCCAGCCAGGCTGGCTCGTCGAGCATCCCATCGAGCCTGAGGTGGGGTGTCAGCTCGGCCGCACGGAGGAGGCACGGAGCACCGTCTTGTGCGAGCGTCTCCTGCGCCGGGAACCCCTGCAGGAGAGCCAGAGACAACACAAACGGAGCTAGCTGGCGCGCCTCCGCATGGACGCCGTTGGCAGCGACGGTCACCCGTCGCGGCTCTTCCCGCCCCCAGCCCCCTCACTTTCTTTGTCGGATGGAGGCGGTCTCTGGGCCCCACACGCCCCCGCCGCCCCGGCCGCCCCAGCCGCGCCAGCGATACCCAGGATGCCGGGGAGGTTCAGCGAATCGGCCAGACCGGACGGAACCACCATGAGGGATCCCCGCTTCACGATGCTCTCGTAGAGCATGTTCATGGCCCGCAGGTTGAGGGCGACCGGCTTCTGGCTGTAGTTCTCCGCGGCTTCAACGAACTTCTGTGCGATCTCCGTCTCTGCCGTCCCCAAGATGATACGGGCCTGCCGCTCGCGTTCAGCCTGCGCCTGGCGGGACATCGCTTCTTCCAGTGCTTTAGGGATGATCACGTCGCGGATCTCGACCGACTGAACCTGGATTCCCCAGTCGTGCATCTTCTCGTCCAGGATCTGTTGGAGGCCTCTGCCCAGTTCCTTACGTGATTGAATGAGTTCGGCTAGATCGTGCTTTCCTATCGCGTCGCGCAGTGCCGTTTGCGCGGCCAGCACCACGGCCAGCTCATACTGTTGCACTTCGAGAGCCGCGCGCTCGGCATCATACACGATCCAGAACGCGATCGCGTCGACGTTCACCGGTACGGTGTCCTTGGTGAGACACGACTCGGCACCGAAGTCCGTCGTCCGGATGCGCTGATCGATGTGATACGATACGCGGTCTATCACAGGGATCACGAAGAACAAGCCCGGCCCGCGAAGCCCGCGGTACTTACCAAGCCTCAGGAGGATGGCCTTCTCCCACTGGTCGGCGTACTTGATGGAGGATCCCACCAGCACGCCGGCGAGGGCCGACACCGCTGGGAGGAGGATCGTGTCCCACGCTGTCCAGCCGACGGGCGCCAGGAACATGAGACCCCCCAGCACGGCGGCGGTCAGCACGCCGGAGACGACGGCAGCGAACGGATAACGGGTATCATCGGGAGATTGTCGCGCCATGGGCTGCCTCACTTGTGACGTCTGCACCGCCGGATCTCTTACGTGGACGGGCAGATAGGTGTTGGTCATCGTCGTCTCTTCCTTCCAGGCGGATCTCTTTCCGCGGCCCTCATGTCCACGAGCGTGTCGATCACCTCGTCCAGGGGAATCTCCAGTGCACGACTCTGCGCTGCCAGATCGCGGCACAGACGTTCGAGTTGAGCCTTGCGCTCGAGCGCAGGCTTATCGGGCCTGGTCAAGCCGACGTAGGTACCCAGACCCGGCCGCGTAATGAGCACCCCTAGCAACCGCAGTTCCTCATACGCCCGCGACACCGTGTTGGGGTGGACGCCGAGATCGATCGCGAGCTGCCGAACCGTGGGGAGTCGCTCACCCGTCTCGAGCGTACCGGTGATCACATCGAGCCACACCCGATCGACGATTTGCCGAAAGACGGGGACGTCGCTACCCAGATCCAAGTAGGCGGCGAGCCTCTCTGCCAGGTCCGCCCGTTCGTGGTCAGACACCGTTCACCGTGGGGTGTGTCAGCCGAAGGATAGCTACTGCGCGAGCCGCTCCGCCACCTCTCCGATCAACTTCCACGCCCGTTCCACGTG
>JBHIEQ010000001.1:0-24847 GCA_046760725.1 Gemmatimonadales bacterium | reverse complement strand
GCTCCAGATAGAACGCGGCCAGGTCGCCGGCCGCGACATATATCTCCAATACGTCCCTCAGCGCGCTCCCGCCGGCCTCGGACAGCGAGTCGCCCGCCGACCTCAGAACGTCCGTGAGCCGCGGCCGGAGGTCCGAGACGAAATCCGCGAACGCGGGAGCCATGTCGCCCAAGGGGAGAAGTCCCAGGTCGAGCGACCGCGATCGCGGCACTTCCCATTCCCCCCTGGCCGCCCGGTCGTAGAGAGGTTCCTGGACGATCAGCAACTCACCGTACAGTGTTAGCAGCTCACGGGCGTGGGGACTCTTCTCGCGTAGCTGGAACGCGCGCCGCCGTCTCAACGCCCACGAGCGGCCGGCGCGCCCGGTGGCCGCGCCCATCAACGATTCGCCTGCTCCTCGTACCACAGCGGATGGTGGAGCCGCGCCCACTCGCCGGTCACCGTGCCGCGGAGCATGGCGCGGGCGGTTCCCGGGAAGGCGACGGTTCCCAGATAGACGTGAAGGATCAGCAGCAGCCCTCCGCCGAGTGCGGCGAGATAGTGGAGCAGGCGCATCACGGTGAGAAACCCCGCGCCGAACGCGCCCGGAATCCACAGCGGCACTCCCGTCACCAGGAACACGACGCCCAGCACCGCCTGCACCCAGAAGAAGAGCTTCTGTCCCCCATTGTACTTGCCGGCCGGTGGAACGCGATCGCGCTCGTGGCGCGCGTAGTACTTGATCGCCCGAAGCCATTCGAGATCCGACCGCGCAAGCCACATCTCTTTGAGCCACATGAAGGACATGACCACGAGACCGACCGTGAACACCACTCCAGTCCAGGGATGAAGCACGCGCGCCACCGATCCACCACCCACGAGCGCTGTGAGCCAATAGAGCTTGGGGTAG
This sequence comes from Gemmatimonadales bacterium, assembly GCA_046760725.1. Classification (GTDB taxonomy): domain Bacteria; phylum Gemmatimonadota; class Gemmatimonadetes; order Gemmatimonadales; family GWC2-71-9; genus JBHIEQ01. The sequence goes on along the minus strand of JBHIEQ010000001.1, from coordinate 23,958 downwards.
GACAGTGCCAGCCCCGTGAGCAGCAGGATCACGAACGTCACGCCCACGACCCAATGCAGGACGCGCTCTGCGAAGGTGAAGCGCTTGAGCGCGTCGCGCTTCACGCTCCACCCCCCGCGCCTGCCGTATCGGCCGCCCGTTCGCCTTCGGACGCTTCCTCCGGGCCCTCGCGGAGATAATGCAGTGCAACCGACAAGAGCCCCAAGCCGAACAGCCAAGACCCGACCTCCTTCACGGCGCCAAGCGCCTGGAGCGGGCCCGGGCTCGCGACCGGGTTCTCCGGAAGATCGTACTCGGCGAGATGGTCGCCGTGCGGCACCACATACATCATGTGAGTACCGCCTACTTCGGGCGGGTCGTAAACCATGGCGCTCGCGAACCCGCGCTGCTTGAGCCGCTCGACCTTCGCCTCAGCGAGCGCGAGCATGTCGTCCTTGATCCCCCACGCGATCGCGTTGGTAGGGCAAGTCTTTACGCAGGCAGGCTCCAATCCCGCCTCCACCCGATCGATGCACATGTTGCACTTGTAGACCTTGCGAGTGCGCCGGTCGAAGCGGGGAATGTCGAACGGGCAGCCCGCCACGCAGTACCGGCAGCCGATGCAGTTCTCCTGGTTGAAATCGACAATGCCGTTGTCGTACTGCACGATCGCTCCGGGCGCGGGGCAGGCGTAGAGGCACCCGGGCTCCTCACAGTGGTGGCAGGCGTCCTTCTTGATGAGCCACCTGAGCTCGCCATCGACCTCGACCTCGTTGAACCGCATCAAGAGCCACGTGTCGGGGCTGAGATCCTCGTGGCTCTGATAGCTGCCGAAGTTCACCGTGGGCTCGACCCGGAGCTCGTTCCATTCCTTGCACGCAACCTCGCAGCCCTTGCAGCCGATGCAGCGGGAGATGTCCACGAGCTTCGCGTACTCCGGCCCGGACCGGATGCCCGGCGGTGGGCTGGGCGAGGCGGAGATCCGCTTGATCGTGAGCGTGCTCATCGGGCCAGAGCTTCGTTGTCTACTGCGAACTCTTGGCACACCATACTCATGCCTTCGCTAGGTTCACCAGGAACGCCTTGTACTCGGGGCACCGTGTGTTGGCGTCGCCTATGAACGGCGTGAGCCGGTTTGCCATTGAGCCTCGAGTGATCCCCACGAACCCCCAGTGCACCGGGATGCCCACGGTCCACACCGTCTTCCCGTTCACTCTGAGGGGCTTGATCCGCTTGGTGACGATCGCCGTGCCCTCCACCTCGCCCCGCTTCGACCATACCCGAACGCGACCGCCGTTCTCGATCCCCTTCTCCCTCGCCAGGCCCTCCGGCACCTCCACGAAGAAGTCCGGCATGATCTCCACGAGGTAGGGTACGTTGCTCGTCACGAAGTGCTCGCGCTCGACCACCCGATAGACTGTGCACACGAAGGGATACTCGTCACCGGCCCCTGCGAGGGACTCGTTCACGCCGTCATACCACGCGACCGCGGGATTCACCCGCACCCCCTCGTGCAGCAGGTTGGCGGTCGGACTCTCGGCGGGCTCGTAGTGCTCCGGTATCGGACCGTCGTTGAGATAGTTGCTGAAGAGGCGCGCCACTCCCTCTTCAGTCATGATGAACGCGCCTTGGACGCCCGGCGGCGTCGTCCGGCCGTAGTCCGGGACGTCCCCGATCCACTCGCGCCCGGTCCACTGGATGCCGGCACGCGCGGTATCCCATGGGTGACCCGCTTCGTCCGCGGAAGCGCGGTTGTAGAGCACGCGGCGATTCAAAGGCCAGCTCCATGCCCACTCGTGGTGCATACCCATTCCCGTGGGATCGGCTGGGTTCCGCCGCGCCATCATGTTGCCCGCCTCCGTGAAGCTCCCGCTGTAGAGCCAGTTGCCGCAGCTCGTGCTCCCGTCCACCCTGAGTTCGCCGAACGATGAAAGCAGTTTCCCGCTACGCAGGTCGTATCCGTTGATCTCCTTCGCAAGCTCCTCGAGCGTGGGCTCCCTGGGATCGAGATACGGCCACGCGAGGTGTTTGATGGGCTCGTGATACGCCCCACCTTCCTTCTCGTACAGCTCTTTCACTCGCCAAAACAGCTCGGACAGAATCCAGGTATCGGACCTGACGCCGGTCGGAGCGTCGATCGCCTTCTCCTTCCACTGCGCCCAGCGTCCACTGTTGGTGAAGGACCCCTCTCGCTCGATCCAGTGGGTCGCGGGTAGGTAGAGGACCTCGGTTTCGACCTCGGCGGGATTCATTCCCGCCGCTCTCCAGAACTCCGCCGAGTCGAGCATGAATGGATCGATCACCACCTTCCACTTGAGGTTCGACATCGCCTCGAGCAAGCGGGGGACGTCGGGTCCGGCCAGGAGAGGATTGAAGCCCAGAGCGATGAATCCTTCCAGCTTCCCTCGCCGAGCCTCATCCCAGATCGTGAGCCACGTGGCGTCGCCCGACGGCTTGCCGAGGTAGTGGTAGCTGAAGTCGTTCGCAGGTGTAGCGTTGTCGCCGAACCACGCCTTGAGCTGGGAGACGAAGAACTTGGGATAGTTCCCCCAGTAATTCATCGTCTCCGGGACGAGAGGCCGGGGCGTTGACTCTCGGAGATGTTGGGCGAGCGATGTCTGCCACGGCCGGGGGACCTTGAGATAGCCCGGGAGGATCCCCGCCACGATGGCGTGGTCGGTCGCACCCTGAACGTTGGCGTGGCCCCTCATCGCGTTGATGCCGCCGCCCGGCCGGCCGATGTTCCCCAGGAGGAGCTGTAGAATGGCGGCACACCGAATCATCTGGCTCCCCACCGTGTGCTGCGTCCACCCCACGGCATACATGATCGTCCCGACTCGGTCAGCGGTCCCGGTAGAACACACGACATCGGCTATATCGAGGAACGCCTCCTCCGAGCAGCCCGCGATGCGAGCCACCATCTCGGGGGTGTAGCGGTCGTAGTGTCGCTTCAGGAGCTGGAACACGCATCGCGGGTGTCGTAGCGTGGGATCGCGACGGACGAAGCCGTCGGGGCCGCGCTCGTAGTTCCATGAGGCGCGATCGTACTGGCCGGCGTCTTGGTCGAAGCCTGAGAACAGCCCGTCGTCGAAAGAGAAGTCCCGTCTCACGATGAACGACGCGTTGGTGTGCAGCCGGACGTAGTCCTCGTGGAAGAGGCGGTTCTCCAGCGTGTAGCGAATCAGCCCGCCGAGTACAGCGATGTCTGAGCCCGGCCGGATCTGGAGGTGCTTGTCGGCTACGGCGGAGGTGCGGGTGTAGCGGGGATCGACCGTGACGACGGTGGCGCCCCGACGATCCTGTGCCTCAACTGCCCACTTGAAGCCGCAGGGATGATTCTCGGCCGGGTTGGCACCCATCACCAGAACGACGTCGGCGTTCTTGATGTCCTTCCAGTGATTGGTCATCGCGCCCCGGCCGAACGTGGCGGCCAAACTGGCCACCGTGGGGCTGTGTCATATGCGGGCCTGGTGGTCGATGTAGATCAACCCCAGTGCTCTCATCGTCTTGGTGATGAAGTAGGCGTCTTCGTTGGCGACCGTCGCGCTCCCGACCCACGCTATGCCCTCGCAGCGATTCACGGTGCGTCCCGAGTCATCCCGCTCGACGAAACTCCGGTCGCGGGACTCCTTGAAGCGCCGGGCGAACCAGTCCATCGCGAAGTCCCAATCGACTTCCTTCCACTCGCTCGCCCTGGCTTCTCGAAACAGCGGCTTCTCGCGCAGCCTGGGGCTTATGGCGAGCTGCATCTGGGCGGCACCCTTGGGGCACAGCGTCCCGCCGTTTATCGGGTTGTCGGGATCACCTTCGATATGGATGACCGACTTGGTGGTATTGAGACCGCCGCTTCCATGAACGTAGGCGATGGTTCCGCACCCTACTGCGCAGTAGGGGCAGATGGTCTTGAACTCGCGGGCGCTTCTGATCTTGAGTTGGCGGGTGGCTGCGCGAAGCGGCTCGACATCGAATCCCAGGACGCTCAGGCCCAGGCCTGTGGCGGCGGAGACCTTGAGGAACCGGCGCCTCGAAAGCTCCATGACTCGACCCCCCGGATGTGGCGGTCGATCGATTCACCGCGTTGCGATCTAATGCGGTGACAACTGGATTAAACTGCTCCGAGAAGAACGAGCTGGCAAGAACGGGACGGCGCGAAGCGCCCGGACCGCGGCGGGATCATCCCCTTTATGGCCAGGGGCAGAATCGAACTGCCGACACGCGGATTTTCAGTCCGCTGCTCTACCAACTGAGCTACCTGGCCAAGCTTACATGTGGGAAGAAATTAGCGGTTTTGGCGGCGGGCTGGCAGGGGCGCTCCCGCAACCGTGCGGCTCGACGTGTTCTCGGAGGGAGAAGGTCGAGAATGTGACTATCGTCGCCGGCATCGACGGCTGCAGGGCCGGCTGGGTTATCGTCGCAATCGATGATGTGCAATCGGGCCCGTCCCCGATCTCCGGCACCGTCTGCCCCACTCTTGCCCGGGCCCTCGATCTAGTCGCCGAATCCCCCGCCGTCGTACTCGACGTGCCCATCGGCCTGCTCGACCATGCAGAGCCTGGAGGTCGAACAGCCGACGTCATAGCGCGGAAGCTCCTTGCGGCTCGGGGCAGCTCGGTCTTCCCCGCGCCAGCGCGAAGGGTCCTCGCGTTTCGGTCGTGGGAGGAGGCGAACGCGGTCGCGAGATCCGACTCCCGGGACGGTATCGGCATTACGAGGCAGGCCTTTGCGATCCTGCCCAAAGTCCGCGAGGCAGACGAGGCGATGACGCCCGAGCGCCAGGAACGGGTCGTTGAAGGTCACCCGGAGCTGTCGTTCCGGGCGATGAATGGTGACGTGCCGCTCTCGCTTACCAAGCGATCCGCCGGGGGAATGCTGCTGCGACTCCGCTTGCTCGAACAAGTCGGGCTGCGGAGCGCTGCCGAATACGCGGCCGAGACGGCCGGCAAAGACGCACGGATGGACGACGTGCTGGATGCTACCGCCCTCGCGTGGAGCGCCCTTCGAGTAGTTGGCGGAACGGCTCGGCGGATTCCCGAACGCCCCCCGGTGGACGCGCGTGGGCTTCGGATGGAGATGTGGTTCTAGCTCCCATCTCCCTCGCCACGAAGAATCGGCGATCGATGGCTCGGTCATCGTCACCTGCGGCAGTTGACGAAACGAACGCCGACAAAGACAGTTCGTCTATGCAGCAGAGATCGCTCCGCGGCAAGCGTATCGTGGTGACTCGCGCCCAGCCGGACGCCTCTAGGCTCGCGGAGCGCCTCCGAGCACTCGGAGCCGAACCGATAGTGGCGCCCGCGATCGAGATCGAGTTCACCGATCCTCCCGAGCTCCGTGAGGCGCTCGAGAACGCCTCGGCGTACGACTGGATCGTCTTCACCTCGCGCAACGGCGTGGAGGCCGCGTTCCGGCTCACGAAGAACATCGCGGGCCCCCGAATCGCTGCGATCGGTCCCGCGACTGCGGATGCCCTGAGGGCGCGCGGCATCGAGCCAGACCTCGTGCCCGAGGAGTACGTAGCCGAAGCCGTGCTCGAAGCGTTGGGCGACGTGAGCGGCAAGCGCATTCTCCTCCCACGGGCCGACATCGCCCGCAAGGCGCTCGCGGACGGCCTCAATGCGGCGGGTGCCGAGGTGCGCGAGATCGCTGCATACCGCACGGTGAGCTCTCGCGGCCCCCGCCCCGACATCTCGGGCGCGGACGCCGTTACCTTTAGCAGTTCGTCCACGGTCCGGGGATTCCTGGAGCAGGGCCCCCTGCCGGAGGGCGCGAGGGTCGTCTGCATCGGACCCATCACGGCGGAGACCGCGCGCGAACGTGGGCTCGATGTCACCGAGGTCGCGGGCGAATACACCGAGGACGGCCTGATCGCCGCGCTCACGGACGTCTTCAGCAAGGCACCCGAACGAGGTTGATGGATGGCCAAAGAGAGCCGCCAACTGGTCCGCTATCTGTTCCTCAAGCTCGATCCCGAGTGGCGCAAGCTCGACGCGGGGGAACAGGCGCTACAGAAGGAAGAGTTCGGCCGCGCCGTCAAACAATTCCACGGGAAGCTCTTGCTCAGAGTCTACAGCCTCATGGGAACCCGCGGCGACTGCGATCTCATGCTGTGGCAGGTGGCCGAGAACCTCGAGACGCTCCAGGCAGTAGAGACCGCGATCTTCTCTACCCGGCTCGGCTCGTACTTGACCGCTCCGTACAGCTACCTCGGCATGACCAAGAGGTCCGAATACGAGTTCCCGGAACTACCCAGCGGCGGAGATCGCACCGTCGTTAGCCCGTCCGACAGCAAGTACCTCTTCGTCTATCCGTTCATCAAGCAGCGGCAGTGGTACAGCCTGCCGATGGAGGAGCGGCAGGAGGCGATGAACGACCACGTGCGAATCGGCCGGAAATACCCCGAGATTCGAATAAACACGACGTACTGCTTCGGGCTCGACGACCAGGAGTTCGTCGTCGCCTTCGAAGGCGACGACCCGGTCGAGTTCCTCGATCTCGTGATGGAACTGAGGGGAAGCCCCGCCTCGGCCTACACCGAGCGCGACGTGCCGGTCTTCACCTGCATCCAGATGTCCTTGTGGGACGCCCTCGACTCTCTGGGAGGGGCGCCCGCCGGCGAGCGGGCCGAGCTTGTCGCTACCGACCGGGAGGGTTTCACCGAGGTCGCAACCGTCGAAGAGTTGCCGCCCGGCGCGAGCAAGCGGGTCTATCTGGGGAGCGAGGCCGTGGCCGTCTTCAACGTGGACGGCACCTACTACGCCGTGAGCGACCGCTGCAGCCACGGTAGAGCCTCGCTCAGCGAGGGCCGCGTGGTGGATCCCAAGAACTGCGTCCTCGAGTGCCCGTGGCACGGCGGGCGGTTTCACCTAGAGACCGGCGTTCCCAACGGCGGGCCCCCGGTCGTCCCCATCAAGACGTACCGTGTGAAGGTCGCGGGAGACCGAGTACTCGTTGGATAAGCCGCTCGTCAGCACTTGCAGGTTGGAACCCACCGAGCGCACTCCCGTGTGGTTCATGCGCCAGGCTGGACGATACCTCCCCGAGTACCGCCGCATTCGTGAGAAGGCCACTCTATTGGAGATATGTCACGAGCCCTCGCTCGCGGCCGAGGTGACGCTTCAGCCGGTAACTCGGCTCGGCGTGGACGCCGCCATCATCTACGCGGACATTCTGCTGCCGTTCGAGCCTCTCGGACTGGAGCTTCGCTTCGCCAAGGGAGAAGGCCCGGTGATCGGACGGCCGATTCGAACCAAGGAGGACGTCGAACGACTGCCCCGGGTGGATCCCGCGACCGAACTCGATCACGTCCACGAGGCGCTAAAGCTCGTGGGGCGCGAGCTACCCAAAGATGTCGCGTTAATCGGGTTCGCCGGTGCCCCCTTCACGCTCGCGAGCTACGCCATCGAGGGTGGGGCGAGCCGCACGTTCCGCACCACCAAGGAGTTCATGTACGCGAACCCCGACGCATGGCACGAGCTCCTGAGCAAGTTCGCGCATCTGGTGGGACGTTTCCTCGCGGCCCAGGTCGCGGCGGGCGCTGACATCGTGCAACTGTTCGACAGCTGGGTCGGGTGCCTCTCCCCCCAAGATTACCGGCGCTTCGTGCTGCCTCATTCGCGAGAGGCCATCCGCATCGCGCGCGAGACGGGTGCCCCGCTCATCCACTTCGGCACGGGAACCGCGGGTCTGCTCGACCTCATGAGCGAGGCAGGCGGCGACGTGATTGGAGTGGATTGGCGCGTCCCGCTCGACATGGCGTGGGAACGATTCCCCGGTCGCGGGATCCAAGGGAACCTCGACCCGGTGGCGCTCTTCGCGCCGCGCGAGGAATTATCCCGTCGGGTATCCGACATCCTGGATCGCGCCCGAGGCCGGCCGGGCCACATCTTCAACCTGGGCCACGGCATCCTGCCCGAGACGCCTCCGGAGCAGGTCGGTGCCGTGGTCGAGATGGTGCGCGAGCGACGCTCGCCTTAGTATTGCGTGAGGTGAGCAATCTTCGACTAGACGCACACCTGACCGCGAGACTCTCCGACCGATGATCGAATATCAGACGGTGATCGCGAGGTTGCAGGGCCGCTCTCGAGAGGACGAGGAGGCGATCACGGACCTCCTCAACGAGCGCGCCAGGAGCGGCTGGCAATTCCACTCCCTGAACCAGCTCGAACCCGAGAAGCTCATTTTCGTGTTCCAGCGGGAGACCTGAGGGGCAGCCCCACCGCACCGCCCCGCCCCGCACCGCGCTCCCCAGCCGATCACCCGCGGCGACGCGAAATCGAGCACGATGGCCACACATAGCCAGCCCTGCGCGATGCGGCAGGCCGTCGCGTCAGATGCAGGCGTACCTCACGGGGACGGGTGCGCGAAGTACGCCGTGGCTTTGCTTAGGTTCTTCGGGGAATTCCCGGGATGACCGAGTTCCGCAGTGATGGTCGGCGGCGAGGGCACCTTGGCCCGAGAAGGGTACAGAATAGGTGACAAGAAGATCACATATCCCGCGGCGCGTAAAGGGGATCCCCGTGGGCGCAGCTGGCCGGCGCTCGCCGAGCCGCCGCAGCTCCGCCGCCTCGCCGTCGGGTCTTCCCCATCAGACACCTCCTCACTCAACATGCATTGAGTGCTAGGTGTCCACCAAACCGGGGCAGGTCCAGGTTTCCCTTTTTCCCTTTCCCACTCCATGAGGACCTCATCATGTCCGACCCACAGCCGCGCCTCGTCGAATCCCGCCGCGTCTATGACGGCAAGATCGTGAACGTGGACCTAGATACCATAGAGTCGCCCGCGGGACACCGGATCGAGCTGGAGATAGTGCGCCACCAGGGTGCAGCGGCGGTAGTCCCGCTCCTCTCGGATCCCGAATCGAGTGACCCCACGGTGCTACTTCTGAGACAGTACCGCTACGCCGCGGGCGGCGAGATCTGGGAGGTCCCGGCCGGCGTGCTGGAACCGGGGGAAGACCCCACGGAGTGCGCCAGGCGTGAGCTGCTGGAGGAAACGGGGGCCAGAGCCGAGCGGGTGGAACGCCTCACGACGGTGTTCACGACACCGGGCTTCACCGACGAGATAATCCACCTCTTCATGGCGACCGGCATCACCGCGGGGGAACCCAACACCGCGAGAGACGAGTTCATAAAGACGGAGACGCTCCCGATGAGCCGTGCCATGGAGATGATCCGGGACGGCGAGATCCGGGACGCCAAGAGCATCGTGGCGCTCCTCTACACGGCGGGGTTTCGCCTCAACTGGTGAGCGACTGTCCCCGCCAGTGGACACGGAGAGGGATGAGAACGGACTCCAGCTGGAACGTGCAAACGCCTTGAACACAAGAGGTTAAAGACCTGCGCCAAAGTGGCGTCTAGGTAGGTACGGTTTGTGCGGGGATTCGCCGCAGACAGAGGAGGGAAGGCTAGCGAACCCTAATTCGTCCGAAAGAGGGCCTCTCCCCGCTGGGGAGCCGCCCGGGAGCTACGACATGAGCGTTGCTGTACGAAGCCCTGAACGGGCAAGGTCCGAGCCCGCCCGGACCGATGTGCTGCACGATCTCAAGAGCCTCACCGACTCCGAGACCGTGGCGGCCTACTTGGCAGGACGCCGGGAAGCGTTCGACGAGCTGGTCGATCGCTACCAGAAGCGCTTGCTCAACTTCGTGGCCCGCACGATCGGCGACCGCGAGCGCGCGGAGGACCTGGTCCAGGAGGTCTTCATCCGGGTGCACCGCCACATCCACCGGTTCGACCAGAGCAAGAAGTTCTCGACCTGGATCTACACGATTGCATCCAACCTGGCGAAGAACGAGCTCAGGAACCGGAGCCGCAGCCCGCTGGTCCTGTTCCAGACGATCAGGAAGAACTGGGAGGCCGACCACCGCCCTCTCCAGTTCGAGGACAGGCACCACCGGCCCGACGACCTGTACCGCAAGCGGCACCTCAAGGACCTGGTCGAGTGGACGGTGACCCAGTTACCGGAGCACCACCGTGTGGTCTTCGTTCTGCGGGAGCTCGAGGGCAAGACCTACGAGGAGATCTCCGAGATCACCGACTGCAACCTGGGCACCGTAAAGAGCCGGCTGAACCGGGCCCGGAACCGGTTCGCCCAGATCATAGGGCCGATGCTGGACTGAGGGGGGCAGGAGGGCAGGGGGGGCAAGGGGGGGCAGGGGGGGAACATCCTGTCTCTCCTCCGGTAGTAGCGCATGGCTGGCGACCGGCCGCGCTAAATGGACTGTTCCCTCTTTCTCCAACGTTACTCCGACTTCCGCGACGAGCTCATCGGTGATCCCGCGGTGCGGCGCTCGATGGTGGATCACCTTGGCCGTTGCACTCGGTGCACCCGCTACCATGTGCGGATATCCCAGGGAACGGCGATCCTGAGAACCGCTCCCGAGCTTGAGCCGTCGCCCGGGTTCCGCGACGAGCTCGCGAGCAGGCTCGGCCAGTCCCTCCTGCCCGCAGCTGACGGGGCGGAGCCCATCGTGCCCGGACCGGCGGGACTCATGGCCGGCCTCATGCTCGTGGCGGCGCTGGCCTTGCTGTTGCTCGACGCGCCAGCCGTGACGCCAGCGACCCAGGCACGGGCCCGGCCGGTGGGGTCCGTTGCGGCCCCGCGGCCGGTACCGCCAGAGCCCAGACCGCCGTTCGTTAGCTTCGCCACCCTCGAAGTACCGGCGTTCCCCAAGACGAGGCGCCGCTCGGACGCGACACCGATCTCGCTCGGCCACTGGAACCCCGTAGCGCCCTGAACGCTACGTACTCTTTCTTAGCCCCAAGCACAGCGGTAACTTGCGCGCTATATGGCGGCGTCACTCTCCTTCGACACCGCCTACCGTCAAGTCAAGCGGGGTGAGCTCGCGCCGGTGTATTACATCACCGGTGACGAGGACATCCTCAAGGACGAACTGATCACCCTGATTCGAGACCGGGCGGTACAGGCGGCAAGCCGGGACTTCAACCTGGACACGCGGGTAGCGGGTGACGTGAATGGCGAGACGTTCACCGCGCTCGTGGACACACCGCCCGTGTTGAGTGATCGGCGAGTCGTGGTACTGAAGAACCTCGAGCACTGGCGCCGCAACGCGAAGGTGTGGGAAGCAGTCAGACGCTACCTCCAGAATCCCTCACAGACAACCGTCCTGGTATTGGTGCACGGCGCCGGGGAGAAGCCGAACCGGGACCTCGCCGGTGCGTCGGTCCACGTGCAGGTGGCACCTCTCAGCCCTCAGCGCACGGCTCGATGGGTCAAGGCGCGGGCGTCGAGCTCTGGCCTCACGCTTGACGCGGACGCTGCGCGGCATCTGATCGACGCGGTAGGAGGCGACTTGAGCCTTCTCGCCATAGAGATCGAAAAGCTTGCTGCGGCGCTGGCCGGCCGGACCGCCGGCGCCCGAGACGTAGCGGACTTCGTGGGTATCCGCAGAGGTGAGACCCCGCAGGACTGGGTTGGTGCGGTGCTCCGGCGCGAGGTGCCGCGAGCCGTGGAGATGTTGGAGAGGGTGCTCATGTCACCGGGCGTCTCCGGGGTGCGGCTCGTGGCGATGCTTGGTACGGCTCTCGTGGGAGTGCGTCTCGCAAGGAGCAGTCTGGATGCGGGCCTCTCCCCGCAGCAGTCGGAGCGCCGCGTGTTCGAGCACATTCGCAGGTCGCGTCCCCCGGGCCTGCGAGACTGGAGCACCGAGGCGCGCAACTGGGTGAGAGCCGCGGGCAGCTGGACCCCGGACGAGCTCGCCCGAGCGACCGCGGCATGCTACGCCACGGATCGCGCTCTCAAATCCACGACCATCAGCGACGAACGAGGAACCATAGCGTCGATGCTACTGAGCATGGGTTTCCGGAGGGCCGCGTGAGGCGCGCGATCCTCCTCGCGATGACGCTAGCCTTTGCGCCCGCGCTCACGGCGCAACAAGACTCCCTGCAACAGGATTCGCTGCTGGCGGCCGCAATGCGGCTGGCCACCGAAGGGCGAGGCGATTCCGCTCGAGCGCTGGTGCGCGTTCGCCTCTCCGAGGTGACTCCGACCGACTCACTGTACCCCGAGATTCTCTATGCGGCGGGAGTGGTGGCGGGCAACATCGACAGCGCGCGCACCTATTTCCGCCGCGTCAGCATCGAATATCCGCGATCGGATTGGGCCGACGACGCTCTCGTGCGGTTGGCGCAGCTGGCATTCGCTTCAGGTGAGTATGCGCGGGCCCAGCGAGCGACGGAAAGAGTGCTGATGGACTACCCGTTCACCACCTTGCGCGCCAATGCGGCTTACTGGGCGGCGCGCGTGGATTTCGAGCTGGGGAAGCCCCGAGACGCGTGCGAGCATCTGGTGCAGGCGGAAGCCGCAGCCGCGGAGCAGGTCGAGCTGCTCAACCAGATACGCTACTACCTCCAACGGTGCACTGCCGCGATAGCGGCGCCCGAAGCCGACTCGGCGGCCGGGGCTGCCGACACCGCGGCGGCCGCGGACACGGCGGCTCAGGTAGAGGGTCCCGTGTTCTTCAGCGTCCAGGTCGCCGCCGTGAGCAGCGTGGCCCGCGCGGACGAACTCATGCAATCGCTCCATGCGGAGGGATACGACTCCCGTGTGTTCCGGGATCCCGAGGACGGTTTGCTCAAGATCCGTGTGGGGCGATTCGTTGAACGCAGGCAAGCGGAACGTCTCGCCGGCGAGCTCAGGGAGAAACTCGGTGGTCAGCCGTTCGTGGTGGAGGAGCGGTGACCAAGAAGAGATCCCGCCCCGAGCCCTCGTTGGCCCCCAGCGACACGCCGCTCATGCGGCAGTACCGCGAGATCAAGGCACGCCACAGCGACGCAATCGTCTTTTTCCGCATGGGCGATTTCTACGAGATGTTCTTCGACGATGCGCGGATCGGCGCGAAAGAGCTCGGATTGACGCTGACCACGCGCAACAACGGTGCGGCGGCACATGTGCCGCTGGCGGGCGTGCCGGTCAAGGCCGCGACCGACTACATACGTCGCCTGGTGGAACGCGGCTACCGCGTCGCCATCTGCGAACAAGTGGAGGACCCAAGACTCGCCAAGGGAGTGGTGCGGCGCGAAGTAGTCGAGACGGTGAGCCCCGGGGCCATTCTGTCAGACAGCTGGCTGGAGGAGGAGCGGAACAACTTCCTCGTGGGGTTGTTGCCGGGCGAGCCGACGGGCATCGCGGCGCTCGACGTCTCGACGGGCGAGCTTCTCCTCGAGACCGTCTCTGCAGACGAGCTGGACGGAGCTCTGGCGCGGTACGATCCGCGCGAGCTCGTGTTGCCCGAGGGAAGTGCGCCGCCCGTCGCCGCAAAGGTCGTGATCACATACCGGCCCGCGAGGGAGTTCGACGCGGCCGAGGCGGCCGAAGAGCTCACGGGTCGTTTCGGACTGACGACACTGGATGGGCTTGGGATCGAGCCCGGCGATCGCGCTGCCCTCGGGGCGGCCGGAGCGGTGTTGCGTTACATGGGAGAGCTTCAGCCGGGAGGCATGCCGCAGCTGGCGCGCCCGCGAGTGCTGAGGCCCGGTGGCAGCATGCCGCTCGACGAGATGACGCGCAGAAACCTTGAGCTCGTCGAGCCGCTGCGATCGGGTGAGGGAGGCGCGACTCTGCTGGATCTTCTGGACTGCACCTGCACGCCTATGGGAGCCAGGTTGCTCAGGCAGTGGCTCCTCGCGCCGCTCAGGTCCGTGGAAGCGATACGGAGGCGACACGATGCGGTCCAGATCGTGACGGACGACATGCGCGGCCGGGAGCGCCTCCGCGACGCCCTGGACGGCGTACGTGACGTGGAGCGGCTTGCGGGGCGGGCCGCAGCCGGAAGGGCGTCACCCCGTGACCTGGGCGGCCTGAGAGACTCGCTGGGCAGGCTGCCCGACGTGAGAGCGGCACTGGACGGACTCGCCTCGCGCGAGGGCAGCGCGCTCCTGGAGGACGCCGCCCTGCGCTTCGATCTCTTGGCCGACCTAGCCGGGAAGCTCGATCGGGTGCTGGTGGATCGCCCGCCGGCGGCGATCGGAGACGCCGACACGGTCAGAGCGGGCGCGGACGCCGAACTGGACCAGGCCCGCGAGATGCGATCCGGCGGTAAGCGCTTCATCGCGCAGCTCCAGGAGCGTGAGCGCCGGCGGACCGGGATCTCCTCCCTCAAGGTCGGCTACAACAAGGTGTTCGGCTACTACATCGAGGTCACAAAGACTCACCGAGACAGGGTTCCCTCCGACTACGAGCGGCGACAGACGCTCACCAACGCCGAACGGTACGCGACTCCCGAGCTGAAGGAGTATGAGGCCAAGGTGCTGACGGCCGAGGAGCGGGTGTTGGAGCGTGAGCGAGAGCTGGTCTCGGGACTGTGCGAAGCGGTGCGAGACCGGGTATCTCGGGTGCAGGCGACCGCCCGGCTCATGGGCGAGCTGGACGTGCTGGCCGCTCTGGCCGAGACCGCTGTGCGGGACCGTTACGTCAGGCCAAGGATGACTGAAGACATGCTCCTGTCGCTCCGCGGGAGCCGTCACCCGGTAGTGGAACGGATGCTGCCGCCCGGCAAGTTCATCCCCAACGACATCCATCTGGATGACTCGGGACGGGTGATCGTGCTGACGGGGCCCAACATGGCCGGCAAGTCCACCGTGCTGCGACAGGCGGGGCTCGCGGTGATCATGGCGCAGATGGGCGGCTTCGTACCGGCTGACGAGGCCACGATAGGGGTCGTGGACCGGGTGTTCACCAGGGTGGGTGCGAGCGACAGCCTCGGTCGCGGCCAATCGACGTTCATGGTGGAGATGAGCGAAACAGGTGCCATACTGCACAACGCGACCAGGGCGAGCCTGGTGTTGCTGGACGAGATCGGCCGCGGCACCGCCACATATGACGGAGTCGCCATAGCCTGGGCGGTGACCGAGTATTTGCACGATCGCGTCGGCTGCAAGACGATCTTCGCCACGCACTACCATGAGCTGACACAGCTCACCGAAGAGCTACAGCACGCACGGAACTACAATGTCACCGTGCGCGAGGCGGCTCAGGACATCGTGTTTCTGCATCGCCTGGAGCCCGGTGGATCGGATCGGTCGTACGGCATTCACGTAGCGCGGCTCGCGGGTTTGCCCGGCGACCTGGTGCGGCGGGCTTGGGAGATCCTCGGTCTGCTGGAGTCGGGTCATCATGTGGCAGGTGTCACGCCGCCGGCTCCGCCGGATGCCCGGCAGCTGGGACTGTTCCCCGCGGCAGATCATCCCGTGCTGCGCGAGCTGGAGTCGCTCGACCCGGATTCAATGACACCGCTCGAGGCGTTGAGCCGCATCGCCGAGCTCAGGAGAAGGGTGAGGGAGCAATGAGGCGTCTGTGGTGCGTGGCGGTTGCTTCGTACGCTCTGGGATGCGGAGGCAATGATGCAGGAACGGAGTCCGCTCCACCCGAGGAGGCGCGGTCGGGCTTGGAGGCTCCCGTGTTGATCAACTCGGAGTCCCCGGTGCGTTATCCGCCGGAGCTGTACCGGGACTCGGTCGAGGGGACAGTGATACTGCGACTGTACGTTGACGAGACGGGCAGGCTCTGGCCGGAGTCCACAAGGGTGGCGGAGGGCAGCGGCCACGCCGCGCTCGACTCGGCGGCCCTCCGAGCGGTGGCGGAGTTCCGCTTCGCGCCGGCTCTCAGAGAAGGCGTTCCGGTGGCCACCGCGTTCTTGCAGCCGGTTCAGTTCCGCCAGCCGGAGCGACAACAACCAGGAGGTGGGTTATGAACGAGCGGCACCGCCGCCCGTACGAGTCTGTCCTGGAGACGATCGGTTGGACGCCGCTCATTCGACTGAATCGCGTGACCATGGGGGTGGCGACACCTGTCTATGGGAAGGCCGAGTTCTTCAATCCCGGCGGCTCGGTAAAGGACCGTATTGGACTCGCGATAATCGAGGCTGCGGAACGGCGTGGCGAGCTCCAGCCCGGCGGGGTGGTAGTGGAGGCGACGTCGGGCAACACCGGTCTCGCTCTGGCCCTGGCCGCGGCGCTCAAGGGCTACCGCTGCATCTTTACGCTGCCCGACAAGATGTCGCAGGAAAAGGTGCGTCTGCTCAAGGCGTTCGGGGCGGAGGTGATCATCACTCCGACCGCGGTGCCGCCGGATCATCCGGACAACTACGTGATGAAGGCGAAGGCGATCGTGGAGCAGACCCCTAACGCGATCCTCGCCGATCAGTTCTACAATCCGATCAACCCCGAGGCGCACTATGCGACGACCGGTCCCGAGCTGTGGGAGCAGACCCAGGGACGCATAACTCACCTCGTCGGAGCCGCCGGTACGGGCGGTACCCTGAGCGGAGCGGGCCGCTTCTTGAAGGAGCGCAATCCCGGAATACGGGTGATAGCCGGTGATCCGGAGGGTTCGATCTACGCCGAGTACGGCCGCTCGGGCACCAAGCCCGAGGGACACCCGTACAAGGTCGAGGGAATAGGAGGCGACAAGATCCCCGACACGCTGCAATACGAGTACATCGACGAGTTCCGCACCGTCCAAGACAAGAGCGCGTTTCAGATGTCGCGGCGCCTGGCGCGCGAGGAGGGCCTATTCGTCGGGGGATCTTCCGGGCTCATCGTGAGCGTAGCGCTCGACGTGGCACGCGAGATCGACGATCCGTCCGCTCTCGTCGTGGCCATCCTGTGTGACACCGGTGAACGGTACCTCTCAAAGGTGTTCAACGATGAGTGGATGCGGGAAAACCAGATGCTCGACGTGGAGCGCTGGACGGCGGCGAAGTTGTTGGAGGCCAAGCGCAACGGGGGGCCGGACCTGATCACGGTAGAGCCATCCCACACTGTGCGCCAGGCGCTCAATCTCATGGAGACCTACGATGTCTCCCAGCTGCCGATCGTGGAGCATGGAGACTGTGTGGGATCGGTGAGCGAGGGGCCTCTCATGGCGCGTGCCATTGCTGCCCCCCAAGCGCTGGAGCAGCCCGTGCGAGAACTCATGGAGGCGCCGTTCCCGGTGGTCGATGAAGAATTCCCGATGGACCGGTTCACCGAAATACTCTCTCGCGAGACGCCCGCGGTGCTGGTGCGGCAGGCCGGCGAGCTGAAGGGTATTGTGACGCGCTACGATCTGCTGCACCACATCGCGGGGATACGGTGAAGGGAGCCCTCAAGCGTCGACTGAGAGCCCGGGGCTGAGCCCCGCGAGCCCTCCCATGGCCCAATATCTGCTCTCTGCGGAAGCCACTTTCTCTGCCGCGCACACGCTGCCGAACGTACCGGTGTGCGACCGATTTCACGGTCACAATTGGCGCGTGCGCCTCACAGTGCGCCTCGATGCAAGAGGCCTGGACGATCGAGGCCTCGGCGTTGACCTGCGCGATATCGAGCAGGCTGCGAGGGAGTGCGTCCAGGACTTCGACCACAGCTACCTGAACGACCTCGAGCCTTTCCGCGACCAAGCGCCCTCGGCTGAGCGCATCGCCCTCGTTGTCGCAGAGCGGGCCACCGCTCGGCTGGGCCGGCTCAACCCGGCGGTGTGCCTCGAGGAAGTGGAGGTTTGGGAGACACCACAGTTCCGGGTGGCCTACCGACCCGAGCGATGCGAGTAGCGGTTCTCACCGGCGGCTCGACCCCGGAACGCGACGTAGCGCTCGCCGGCGCAGCACAGGTAGTAAGAGCGCTGCGGGCGCGGGGCCACGAGGTCGGCGTGGTGGACACGGTGAGCGGGCCAGTGTCACCGGCCCGTGAGGCGGAGCTCTTGACCGGCTCGGTGGGAACGGAGCCTCCGTTGGCAGCCGAGCTCGCGGAACTGAGAGAGCTGGAGAGGCGAATCGATCTCGCCGAGATCGCGCAGCTCAGAGATGCCGAAGTCGTGTTTCTCGTACTGCACGGGCGGGAGGGAGAAGGGGGACAAGTGCAGACCCTGCTCGAACGCGCCGGCCTCACGTACACGGGGAGCGGCTCGCTCGGAAGTGCCATCGCCATGGACAAGGACATCACGAAGCGTTTGCTGCGTGATGCGAGCATTCCGACACCCGAGTGGCGCATGTGGCCCGCGTCTGACGACGAGGTCGCTGCACTTGGCACACCGGTGGTCGTCAAGCCGTCCAAGGCCGGCTCCACGGTCGGGCTGACCGTGGTCCGTTCACTGAACGAGCTTCCCGCCGCCGTGGAGGAGGCGTATGGATACGACGACGAGGTCATGCTGGAGCGCTACCTGACCGGCCGGGAATTCACCGTGGGTGTGCTGGGAGACGAAGCGCTGGCTGTAGGCGAGATCATCCCCTCGCACGAGATCTTCGATTACGAGTGCAAGTACACTCCCGGCATGACGCAAGAGGTATTCCCGGCCGAGATCGAGGACGAGCTCACCCTGTGGCTCCGGCAGCTCGCCCTTTCGGTCCACCGCGTGCTCAAGCTCGACGACTTCTCTCGTGTTGACTTCCGCCTCGGGGAAGACGGCACGACCTACTGTCTGGAGGTCAACACATTGCCGGGGCTCACGGCCACGAGTCTCCTGCCCCAATCCGGTGCCGCGGCCGGGATCGGGTTCGAGGAACTGTGCGAGCGGATCTGTGAGCTCGCCTTGCGCAGGGCGGCTTCGCGGAACAAAGTGGTCGTAGAGGGGATGTAGATTAACTGCATGATGCGGTACGACCGCGCCGAGTCACCGTTCTCCCTCACGCCTTGGGTCAAGGGAATCATCATCGCGAACGCGGTGGTGTTCTTGCTGCAGAAGACCGTCTTCACCGGGCCCTGGTTCTACGAGCTCTTCGCGTTCAGCCCCGGTCAGGCCGGACGCCATTGGTGGGGCTTCGTCTCGTACATGTTCGTGCACGGGGGGCTGCTGCACCTCGCGTTCAACATGCTGATGCTGTTCTTCTTCGGGCCGGCGGTCGAGAGGCGGATGGGTTCTACCGGCTTCGCCGTCTACTACTTCGTCTGCGGCCTGGGCGGAGCGATCTTCTCCTTCGCGGTCTCGCTCTTCACGCCCGTCATGCCGTTTGTCGGCGCCTCGGCCGCTGTGTTCGGGGTATCGCTCGCTTTCGCCATGAATTGGCCGGACGCAGGTATCTACGTATTCCCCTTGCCGTTTCCGGTCAAGGCGAAGTGGCTGGTGATATTCCTGGCCGCGGTCAACCTGCTGGCGGCGGTCACGAGCGCCCGGGACGGCGTGGCACACCTCGCCCACCTCGGTGGCTTCCTGTTCGGCTTCCTCTACTTGAGAGCCCAGACCGCAGTGGCGCAGCGCAGTCGCGTCCACACGCGTCGCGCGCCCCGGCTCGCACGGATACCCGAGAGAAAGGGGCGGGCTCACGCCCCCGCCGCGCGGGACGAGCACCCCGCGCCGAGCGACATCCAGGCCCAGGTCGATCGGCTACTCGACAAGATCTCGGAATCGGGACTCGAGAGCCTCACCCCCGCAGAGCGCAGGCTACTGAACGACATGAGCCGGCAGCTGAGGGAGCACTAGCGCGGAGAATGGCACCCCCGATCTCGGTCAGAGAAGGGGATATCACCGCCTACGACGGCGACGCCATCGTCAACGCCGCCAATAATCACCTTCAACTCGGTGCGGGAGTCGCAGGCGCCATACGGCGCGCCGGTGGTCCCACGATACAACAGGAGTGCAACCGGCACGGCCCGATCCGCGTCGGCGAAGCGGCGATCACAGGCGCCGGTGAGCTCGCCGCGCGGTACGTGATCCACGCCGCCGCGATGGGCGATGAGCCCGTCTCCGCAAGATCGATCCGCGAGAGCACCCAAGCCTCTCTGCGGCTCGCCGCGGAGTACGGAGTCAAACGAATCGCCTTTCCCATCTTGGGCACCGGTGTCGGTGGCTTCGACTTCGAGGAAGCAGCGCGACTGATGCGCGACGCCGTCGGTGACTCAGCCGACGCTGATGCATTGGAGGAAATTGTCTTCTACGGATATTCGAGGGAGCGGACCGAGAGACTTGAGCGAATCGTGCAGTCCTAGAATCGTCGAGGGGTTGTCTCCCGGGACCAAGCCTCTCAAATTGTGGGCGCCTCCATGGTCATCAACCTCGTGCCCGACTTTCTCGCCGTCCTCGAGGGGCCGGATCCGGAGGAGGCGTATCGCCGCTATTTAGAAGAACACTCCCCCATACTCCGTGCCTATTGGCACAACTACATCCTGGATCTCGACAGCCCTCACGCCGACGAGGTGATCCGGCGTACCGTGCGCGCCAATCGCCGCGACCTCCACGCCTTGCTGGAGGGATTCGACGTGGTGGGCACCGCCGAAGACGCGTTCGCGCGATCCACGGAGCGGTTCGAAGCCGACTGCCCCACGGATGTGTGCCTGATGGTCGGCGTGGGAGGAGCCAATGCGGGAGAGCTGGTCGTCGCCGGCCGCGGGATAGCGTTCATCTGCCTCGAACATTTCACGGGCCGGCCGAACCCGGACACCCTGGGCCTGGGTCTCAGGCCGGATCTGATGCCGCTGTGGATCGCTCACGAGGTCGCGCACACCGTGCGGTACACTTCGCCGCAAAGCCAGAGCGAGCTGGCCACCATAGTGCAGGAGATGGACGGCTACTACGACTATTGGGACTCGGGCAGCAGGGCGTCGCTGAGAGAGCTCCTGGTCAATGAGGGCCTGGCGGTGGCGGCAGCGCGCTCGGTAGCGCCCGGGTTCGAGCTGTGGGACTACCTCGGATACAGTAGGCGGCAGTACCGCCGCATGCGGCAGCTCGAGGCGTTCCTCATGAGCTACGTCGCCGAGGAACTGGACCAGACGGCCCTGGGGTACCGCCTGCGTTATCTGTCGGGAGGTGTGCCCGCAGCACAGCGACTCGTTGGGGGTAAGGTGATTCCCGAGCGCTCGGGCTACTACCTGGGTCTCAGAATGGTCGAGGCGATGGTTGCCGAGATCGGTATCGCGGGGGCGCTGCGGGCGGCACCGATTGATTGCCTGCGGTACGAGGAGCGGGTGGGCGGCGTCCAATCGGCCTGAGACGGACTCGCGGACCTACTTCCCCACGCAGAACTCGCCGAACACCCGATCGAGGACATCGTCGGGGGTGACGATGCCGATCAGGTCCTCCAGCGCCGTGACGGCGGCGCGCAGGTGGGTCGCGGCAACGGCGCCCTCGAGCCCCTGAGCGCGGACCGTGGCGAACTCGCGCACCTCAGCCAGAGAGCGCTCCAAGGCCAGACGGTGGCGCTCGCGCGTAATGACGGGCTCGACATCGGCCGTGCCCGCGAGGTGGGTGAATGCCAGCTGGGCGAGGCGCCTTCTGAGCTCACCCAACCCCTCCCCGGTCAAGGTCGAGACAACCAGCTCGTCGGAGCCCTGTGCCAGCTCGCCCTTCCCCGCCAGCAGGTCGCTCTTGGTCCGCACCAGCAGCACGGGTGCACTCTGATCGCGCAGGAATTCCCGTTCCGCGGGCTCCAAGTCCCGCCCCGCCTCGACGCAAAACAGCACCACGTCGGCGCCTGACAAATAGCGCCTGCTCACCTCGATCCCGAGCCGCTCGACCACGTCACCGGCATCACGCAGGCCGGCGGTATCGAACAGCCGGAACGGGAACCCTTCACAACTCACCCATGCCTCCACCGCGTCCCGCGTCGTCCCCGGAACCTCGGTTACGATGGCACGCTCGTGGCCCACAAGCGCGTTGAACAATGACGACTTACCCACGTTCGGCCGCCCCGCAACGACCGCCACCGCGCCCTCGTGGAGCCGCTCTCCCTCGGGAGCCGTGCGCAAAAGATCGGCGATCCTGGTTTCCAGTTCCCGCACGGCGGCCTCGATCCGCTCAGGGGGCACCGGACCCATGTCCTCTTCCGGGAAGTCGATCTCGTAGCACACCAGAGCCTCCAGGTCCAGAACCTCTTGCCGGAGTCGGTCGAGCCTGGCCGAGAGGCCCCGATCGAGCTGGTTCAATGCGGCACGCCGCTGCGCCGGTGCGGTCGCGTCAACCAGATCCGCCACGGCCTCGGCCTGGAGCAGGTCGAGCTTGCCATGGGCAAGTGCGCGGCGGCTGAACTCGCCGGGCACGGCGTGGCGCGCGCCGGCCGCAACAAGAGCCGCGATCACCTCAGCCGGAACGAGCAACCCTCCATGGGTGGATATCTCCACCATGTCCTCGCCAGTATAGGAGGCGGGCGCGCGGAACGTGACGTAGAGCGCCTGGTCCACCGCGTCACGCGCCTTGGGGTGCACCACGCGCGCGAGTCGCGCGCACCGGGTAGGATTGATGCGGAACGACGGGATGACCTTGGCCGCGACCTCGTGGGCCCCGGTGCCCGACACGCGAACCAGCGCGATGGCGGAGCGCCCTGGAGGCGTCGCGAGAGCTGCTATGACGTCGCTGAGCATTTAGAGGCGCGCAGGCGCGCCGCTTAGTTTCACCTCTTTCCGACCCGTTTCAACCTCTCGCGCGCGATCAGCCACTGCTGCGGGATGCTTGCGATGTTGCTCACAGCGTAATACAGGTTCAGCCCGGACGAGAAGTTGAGGAAGATAACCGTCATCATTCCGGGCATGAGGTATAGCATCATCTTGGCCTGCGGATTGGGCGGGACGCCGATCTGGCCGATGCGTGTCACGGCGTACATTGAGAGTCCCATGAGGATCGGGATTATGAAGTAGGGATCTGCGCGCGATAGGTCGGGCAGCCACAGGAACGGCACGCCGCGGAACTCGATCGTCTCCCGAAACACGAAGAAGAGGGCGAACAGAACAGGCATCGGGATGAGAAGTGGGAGGCACCCTCCGAGGGGGTTCACTTTGTGCTCCCGATAGAGCTTCATCATCTCCTGCTGGAGTCTCGGGGGATCTTGCTTGTAGCGCTCCTGTATCGCCTTGAGCTCCGGCTGGACCGCCTGCATGGCCACCGACGAGCGCATGGCCTTCTGGTTGAGGGGCCACAGAAGGCCTCGCACGGCCAGGCCGAACAGTATCAACACCCAACCGTAAGGCAGGGACAGCGTCTCGTGCATCCAGAGGAGGATGTGCACTATGAGGTTGGCAAACGGACGGATGATCGGCCTGAGAAACCAGCCATAAGGGTTCACGTCCTCGAGGTCGTGGCCGATGCGAGCCAGCCTCCGAAACTCTTGGGGCCCCACGTACACCGAGTGCGCGAACTCGCCGGCTGGTGCGGGAAGGCTGACCAGAACGTCCGCGTCGGTCACGAACTTGCCGACTTTGTCTCCTCCGACCGCAAGCGCCCCCCCGAACCGGGGCCCGCCCTCCGCAATCGAAAGCACGGCGGCCACGAAGTACTTCGATTTGATCGCCACCCACTCAAAGGGGCCCTCAAGAGCGCGAATCTCGCCTTCCAGAGAGGAGAACTTCACGCTCTCTGTCTTGCTGGCCTTGGTGACCACTGCATAGGCGCGCAGGTTATCGGCGCTGTCGGCCTCGACGAAGCCCATGTGCGGCCCGAGTCGCACTAGCGCCAATCCGCTTGCCGGGATCCCCCGCACGGTCGCGTGCACGTCGAACAGGTAAGTCCCCGGCCGGAACACGTGAGTGAGCTCCACCGTCACCGCCCCGCGCCTGGCCTGCCAGCGAAGCGTGGTCTCTTCCTCGCCGACGCGCACGACTGTGTCGGTTGGGGTGAAATCCCACTCATGCAGTGCCAGCGTGTCGCTGCCCAGCACCAGGCTGTACTCGAGGAACCGGGAGTCGGGCGGCACCAGCTCGGCCCTGCCTGTATCTCCCGGCGCGAACGTCCGATAATCGTTGGCGGTAGCACCGACCAGTCGCGCTCCCCGCGTGCTGAACCGCAGCGTCCAGAGAGACGACTCGACCGTGACAATCCGCTCGGGCGCGACGGGTCGAGGAGGTGTGGGTTGCCCGGCCTCCGGAGGGGGAGGCGGAGGTCGCTCGACGACCACCGTCTCCGGCGCCACTGCCGCGATCGTGTCGAGTGACTCCGCCGGCGGCGGCGGAGGGGGAGGCGACGGCGGGGGAAAGAGAATCGATGGGAGGATGAGGACGATCAGCATCAGAGCGATCGCCAGAGCAACGCGGCGTTCCATCAGCACTCCGTCACGGAACGGGGTCG